>CAYHSR010000065.1:0-4829 GCA_964359335.1 uncultured Gammaproteobacteria bacterium
CCAACTGACAATTAAGGGTGACCAGTTTTGTGATGGTCAACGTGGATTATCTAATTTTGGCGATTGCCTAACAATACCAGAGATGCTTTCAATTGATAATAGCCTACTTGGAAGCGCAAAATTAATTAAATATGATATCTCGTGCGCAGAAAAGAAAACAAAAAAAATGGGGTGGAATGACCCAGAAGACAAATTAAGAGCTGCTTTTTATGCTTACGGTGCCGGATGTGGTAATTTAAACAAGGCCACTAATAAACAGGCAATTCTGTATGATAGAAAGGCTACCCAAAGAGCATACAATTATTATAAAGCTTGTAAATCTGACCCCTCCGTCTTTTCTGAAGCGAACCCTGATGGTGCGGCAGCAGAAACTGATGAATTTACTGAATTGACAAACTAAATTTTCAATAACATGAGTAGAAACCATACAACTCTATTCACTTGCGCCAACTGCGACGCGCAATTTACCAAATGGACCGGTAAGTGTTTGGAGTGCGGAAAATGGGGAACGATTGGTGAAGTTAAAAATTATAAAGTTAATAAAGTTAAAAGTTCCGACGACCGTTATGAACCAATAAAAACTACCAAACTAAGTGATATAGAAGGAAAAAGTGTGGAAAGGATAAAAACTAACGTTATCGAACTGGACAGAGTGTTGGGCGGAGGAATTGTGCCAGGAAGTTTAATTTTGTTAGGCGGTGAACCGGGAGTTGGAAAATCGACGCTGGCTCTGCAAATCGCTTCTTTAATTCCAAATACCTTTTATATCTCAGGCGAAGAATCAATTGGACAAATTAAATTGCGCGCCGATAGGTTAAAAATCAAATCCGAAAGTTTACAATTGGCAAACGAGACGGATGTTGATAAAATAATTGCGACAATAAATGGTCAATTTTCCAAAAAAAATAGCAATGGAACAATGAAACAATGGAACAATATGTCTATTGTCGTGGACTCTATTCAAACCATTTCCTCGTCCGAAGTCGCCGGAGAAGCGGGGAATATAAATCAGATTAGAGCCTGCACGGTCAAATTAATGGCAACCGCTAAAAAAACCGGAACACCAATAATTATCGTCGGCCAAGTAACTAAAGACGGAAATGTTGCCGGACCAAAAGCATTGGAACATTTGGTTGATACGGTTCTATATATAGAAGGTGATCGTTTTCATCAATTTAGAATTTTACGCGCCGAAAAAAATCGGTTTGGCAGCACCGATGAAATTGGAATTTTTGAAATGAATGAAAACGGTTTGGAAGAAGTAAAAAATCCGTCGCAATCTTTTTTACAAAACAGACCGCAAGATGTGCCGGGATCAACGGTCACTTGTTTAATGGAAGGCAGTCGGCCGATGTTAATAGAAATTCAAGCTTTGGTAACAAAAACCAATTTCGGTTATCCACAACGCAAGTCGTCTGGTTTTGATTTAAACCGTTTGCAAGTTTTAATCGCCGTTCTGACCAAACGAACCGGATTGCCATTAGACAATTATGATGTATTTCTAAATGTCGCAGGCGGAATGAGAGCTAATGAACCGGCGGCGGATTTAGCGGTTGTTTTAGCCATTGCCTCGGCCATAAAAAATAAAATTCTACCGCAAAATTTAGTCAGTTTTGGCGAGGTTGGTTTGGGCGGAGAAGTAAGGCCTGTGAATCAAGTTAAAAAACGATTGGAAGAAATAAAAAAGCTCGGTTTTGAATTCGCCGTTGTCCCCTATTCCACTAAAACAGACAAAAACACCGGCCTCAAAATCGCGCCTGTGAAAAATGTGAGTGAGTTGGTAGAAAAAATAATAAAGTTTTAAACTACTCTAAGTGTACACTCTTCTCCCACTCCTTGACTTTAGCAATTAACTTTGGATACTTATCAATATTATTTATTATCACTCGCGCCGAATCGCGCGCTTTTTTAATTATATCTCGATCAGTTAATTTTGCCAGACGCAAATTCATTAATCCGCTTTGGGCCGTGCCGTACACCTCGCCCGGCCCGCGAATTTCCAAGTCCTTTTCCGCCAATTTAAATCCATCATTATTTTTTTCAAAAAACTTCAACCGATCTTTGGCTTTGGCTGATTCATTGGTCATAAATAAAAAACAATACGATTGATGGTCACTTCGTCCAACTCGACCTCGGAACTGATGCAACTGCGCTAGACCAAATCGCTCGGCGTCTTCAATCATCATCACTGACGCGTTCGGCATATCAATACCAACTTCAATGACTGAAGTGGATACCAAAATATTTATTTCGTTATTTTTTCCTCCAGAGGAGGATCCGCCTTTGGCGGAGAATCTATTCATTATCGCTTCTTTTTCGGACGGCTTAAGTTTGCCGTGCAAATAACCGATTTTTAAATCAGGAAAAATTATCTTAGAAAGTTTTTCGTATTCGGCCATGACGGATTTTTTATCGCTCGCGTCTTTGTCCTCAATCAACGGACAAACAACAAACACCTGTCGGCCTTTTTTAACTTGTTCTCTAATGAACTCATAAGCTTTTTGACGATTGATTGGATCCACCAGCCGAGTCAGAATCGGTTTACGACCGACTGGCAATTCATTAATTATGGAAACATCCAAATCGCCATAAATCAACAAAGCCAACGACCGCGGAATCGGCGTGGCGGTCATACTTAAAAAATGCGCTCTATCGCCTTTATCTTTTATCATCTTTCTCTGCTCCACCCCAAATCGATGCTGTTCATCCACTACCACCAAACCCAATTTTTGAAATTCCACCACATCGGAAAGCAAAGCGTGTGTGCCAACAATGATTTCTACTTTACCTTTTTTTAAAGCATATAAAATGTCGGCCTTTTTTAATCTGTCATTTGGGTTTTGTCCTCTCAAGGCGGACTGACTAGAAATTAAAAATTGAGAATGTGTTAAAAGCCCAATATTTAGTTTGTCTCCTAATATTCTTTGAATTGTATTATAATGTTGTACTGCTAAAATTTCCGTCGGCGCCATCAAAACCGCTTGATAACCATTCAAAATCGTATTATATATCGCCACTCCGGCCACTACTGTTTTGCCAGAACCGACATCGCCGGATAATAGCCGACTCATCGGATTGTCTTTTTGAATATCTTTCAAAATTTCCCAAGCGGAAATTTTTTGCGTTGTAGTCAATTTAAACGGTAAATGATTAACAAATTCCTTAATTTGTTTTTGTTTGAATTTTAAAGATACGGCTTGCGTTTTGCTTTTGGCCAACTTAGAAAACTCCGCTTTTAATTGCAATAAAAATAATTCATCAAATTTAAGACGGTCAGTGCTTTGTTTTAAATCTTTTTCATCAACCGGATAATGAATACCGCGAATTGCTTGATTCAAAAACACTAAATCATATTCTTCCAATATATCTTGCGGCAACCAATCGTCAATCTCATCTGATAAATCAATAACTTGACTTACTAAAAATCTAATTTGTTTTTGTGTTAAATTTGCTGTGGACGGATAAATCGGCACCAATCGCGCGGTATGGGTAGTTTGATTGCCTTTATCTTTTTCGTACACCGGACTCACCATCTGGGTCCCTAACATATCTTCTTTAACTTTACCAGATAAAAATACCTCGTCCCCGACTTTTAACATATTTTTGATAAATGGCTGGCCGAACCATACCACTCTAATACTGTCCGAACTGTCTGAAATCAACGCCTCGGTAATTATTTTTTTCGCCCGAAAACTCCGCTTATTGTTTATTAACTCTATTTTACCTTTAATCGTTACCATATCCCCGTCTTTTAACTCGGCGATGTTTTTAATGGTCCGAAAATCTTCATAGCGAAAAGGAAAAAAATATAACAAATCACGGGCTATTTCTATGCCCATTATTTTTAAACGTTTGGCGGTCACCGCGCCGACCTGATTGAATTTTGCTATCGGAGTGTCAAAATTCATAATAACCTAAATTATAGCATAATTAAGGTAAAATAAAAAAACCGCCCTAAATTAATAGAACGGTTGCCTTTTAAAAAAATTAAGCCGCCAGAGTCACGCGCCTACTTTTTAAAACATCTTCTAATACCCGCGCCCTCTGTTCCAAAGCCGCTCTTTGTATTTGTAAAGAGTATGCTTTGTCTGAGCTAACTGTTAAAGCATTGGCCTGCGCGTTAAATTTTTTAATGGATTCTAATATTTCATCTAACTTAGCTTGCAAAGTTTCATTGGCACTGTTAACACCAAGTCCAATTTCTTTCAAAACTGCTGTTTGTGTTCTATCTTTATTCATTTGTTTTAATTCAGCCAAACTATCTAAAACGTCTTGACTGGCTTGTTTTTTTTGTCCTATATCACTATGATGGTCTGTTTGGAAAACTTTCTTTGAACTTATATCTTTATGCCAGTCATCTGGCCCATGATCACCAGACTCATTATCAGAAAAATCAAAACGATTATCTATTGGTATTGATGGTGGCACGGTCGCCGCATCTTCTCTGTTGACCGATGCGACTGGTTTAATTTCCTCTTCCATAATCATCAAATCGTCGTCGCCTAATTCTACTGCTCTATCGTTATCTATCAATGACTTGGTCAATATCTTTGGTTGACTATCTGAACTAATTTTTTCATTCATCAAAGTATTTCTTTTTAATTTTGAATCAACATCTTGTTGTACCAAAACATTAATTTTATCTTGTACACCGATCAATTCTGTCTGTTTAGTGTGGTATTTTACTTTTAGATTTTGTATTTGGATTGTTGATTGATCGGTTTCTCCGCTCCACAGTTTCTTTAACCACCGTCCCACTCGTCCGTGTTTGGTTTCTTCTTTTTTGGCGGCTAATTGATTGGCAATGACGTTTAATTCATTTTTTATAG
>CAYHSR010000066.1:0-4771 GCA_964359335.1 uncultured Gammaproteobacteria bacterium
TGGCCATGTCGCCAAATCCCTTCACTTATTCACTACTAAGCAGCTAATAAAACAAATAAAATGGTGTTGTCCACAGAGGAAGATATATTTAATAATTTTGTTAAATTACTTAGTTATCCACTTTTACTGTCTTGACGGAGAGGGTAAGTATAGGGTAAGTATAGAAGGTAGGATCTAAATAAGATAATGTTGTTGTTCTTTACAAAACAAAATAATTATCGGGCGCGTTGCCTTTGTTTTTGCGCATGAAAATAACGCGTTTTTTTATGCTCAAAAACAAGGGCAATGGTGCCTTTTTTTGTTTAATCTTTGCCCAAATGGGCGGAAGGAGTCAGCCATGGCCATTAACCATGGAAACCCTACCCGCCCGGGGCAATGGGCGAAAATTCCGCGTGTGGCTTTCATAGCACACGCGTTGATGCCGGACTATCTCTCTACGGCGCTAATTGACCAGCGTCTGCGAGAGCTTGGTCTGGACTGGCCCGAGTCTGGCGAGGATCCGGGCTGGATAAATTGGTTTTCGTTTCCGGTCTGCCCTCGGCCTGCTTCGGGCGGTCAGCCAGTGTGGGTTGATTTTTATATTATCCCAGTACTGGCATCACGGTTTTTTAAGGCCGTGGTTGGCGGGCAGGCGTACAAATGGGCCGAGGAAGTAGCACTTGCCGCTATTTCCGAAGCCCAAGCCGACGGGGTTGAGTTGACCGTAGGTTGGGGTGCTTTGACCAAGTTGGCCACTAACCATGGCCAGTTATTCTTGGAAAAACACCCTGAGCTTAACGGACAACAGTTCAACTCAACTCATGGTGACGCCGGTACCGCTCTGTTGGTAACAGAGGGGTTGGTGCGAGCTGGCGTCCAGCCTGGCTGCCGCGTGGCCGTAGTTGGCGCCAATGGCGCAATTGGCGACGCTGCAAGTAGAGCTATAACAGCAGCTCTTCAGCCGGAGAATATCGTTTTGGTCGGCAAGGCGGATCGACCGGGCGAGAAGAAAAATCTTTCTCGGCTAGAGGAGCTCCAGCAGCGGGTGAAAAACCATGTCCGGAATGGCTCTACGGAAGTGGCCATTCATCAGGACAAGACCAGTGCTTGCCACAGTAGTGAGGTGGTGATCGTGGCGACCACGGGCATGAATCTCTCTCCGAAAGAAGTGCCTGTTGGGGCGTTGGTCATGGACATGACCACGCCCGCTGCCTGCCAGCCAGACCGAGGCTGGAGCGGTCATCTGGTTCTGACCGCTGGATGCGGGGAATTTTCTCCCGAGGCTCTGCCTTGGGGGTTCGGAAATATCGGCGGTAGCCAACTGCAAGATGTTGGCGCCGGTGGCCCTCGGGTCATCTGGGGTTGCACGGGCGAGACAATCGCTCGGGCAGTTTTCGGATGGCGAGGCCACCTGGCAGGGACAGTGATTCCAATAGACGCTTTGGAGTGGTGTAACAACCACTTCAAGCGTTTGGGATTTGTGTCCCAACCGCCTCTGAATTTCAACAACCCAATCACATGGTCGCGAGTTGGCGAGTTCGTTACAGCCTCTCGCCAGTGGCGACCGATGATGAGGTTGATAAGGCGTTCTCCTCCCGCCAAGGAGGCACCTATTGATTCGGGCGGAGTTTACTCCGTCCTGTATCCAAAATAATCGCCCCGCGTGTTCACACCGCGGGGCGTTCTCTTTTTGTTAATATTTTTTTGTGGTATAATATTATTATCATTCTTTTTAATTTCGTAATTTTTATTTTCATGTTTACAGAAGTTTTTACTATTTTGCCATTAGCCTGCGCTATATCAGTGGCATTATTTGGTTTTTTTATTTTGTCAAATAATTATAAATCAAGAATGAATCAGTTGATGTTTGGATTTTGTTTTTCTATGTTTTTTTGGCAATTTGGCACATTTATGATGTTTGGCACAAGAGTAGACGACACACAAGCGGCTGTTTTTTGGGATAGATTTGTTTATATAGGCGTAGTGTTTATGCCGTCTTTAATGCATCATTTTAGTTTAATTTTTACTGATAATAAAAAACAGAGAGGCCTGTTGATTGTAAATTACATTTTATCTTTTTTATTTCTAATTGCCAGCCGTTCAGAATATTTTGTCAATGATTTATATATATATTCTTGGGGCGCGCACACAAAAGCGAAAATTTTACATACAGTATTTTTAGGTTATTTTTTCTTGGGCACGGGATTATTTTTTTATAATGTTTATAGATATTACCGGGTTACAAAAGATAAAATTATTAAAATACAATCTATCTATGTATTTTTAGCTTTTGCTATCGTTATTTTTATTGGCGGTTCAGCATATTTGTATGCTTATGGTATAGACACAAAATTTCCTTTTGCCTATTTCGCCGGTTTAATATTTCCAGTTTTACTTTTTTACGCGGTTAGCAAGCATCATTTATTAGGCGGTAAGATGGTGCTTACAGAAGTATTAGTTGGTTCAGCTTGTTTCGTGCTTTTGACTGAAATGTTTTTAGCCAGATCAACCAGTGAATTGATTATTAGAATATTATTTGCTTTAGTCATAGCAATGATTGGCATATTACTTATAATTTCTGTTAGAAAAGAAATCCAACGTCGCGAAGAAATCACCGAACTAGCCCACTCCCTTGAAAAAGCCAATCTGCGCCTCAAAGAATTAGACCAGCAAAAAACCGAATTTTTATCTATTGCTTCGCATCAACTGCGCACACCGTTGTCGGTATTAAATGGTTATTTAGAATTATTAAAAGATGGTGACTACGGCAAGCCCACCAAAGGCATGATAGAAGTGATGGAAAATATGGAGATTAGCAATGGACATTTGGTCAAGTTAATTGATAACTTTTTAGATGTCGCCCGCATTGAACAAGGACGGACTAAATTTAATTTTATGTCGGTAGATCTATGCAAATTAATTGCCGGTGTAGTTGAAGAGCTGCGACAACGGGCGTTGGACAAAGGATTAAAAATAGATTGGCAAGTCAAGGCCTGCTCAACCACCAAAGTGTCAGCCGATGAAGAAAAAATCAGGCATGTCGTGTTTAATTTTATAGACAACGCCATTAAATATTCAGACAGCGGAGTTATCAAGGTATTTATGTATTCAGAAGATGGCGGTTTTACGATTAAAATAAAAGATAATGGTCTTGGTTTTGGCAAAGTGGATCAAGCGAATTTTTTTCAGAAATTTTATCGCGGTGAAAATGTTAAAGGCGTTAATGTCAATGGTACCGGCCTTGGCCTGTATGTTTGTCGCAAATTTATTGAGGCGCATAATGGAAAAATTTGGGGGCATAGCCAAGGACTAAAAAAGGGGAGTGAATTTGGTTTTTGGCTGCCACGAATTCAGTAATACACCCTCTTTTCTTTTTTGTCTAAATATAGTATTATAATAACTAATAAATTACTTAGTATAATTAAATTTTAATCAAAATATATATGCTTTTCAATAAACCGCACATTGAGGAAGAATTAGACACCGATGGAGAAACAACTGTTAATACCAATGAAGACAATTCTGTTCAAGATGACGTTGAGACAGTGGTTGGCCCATCGGTTACTGTTGAGGGAGATTTAAGCTCTAAAGGAAATATTATTGTGAAAGGCACAGTTAGCGGTAGTGTAAGTACTTCCAAACAACTAACTGTGGAAAAAGGCGCTAAGATAGTCGCTGATGTTAAAGCTAATAACGCTTTGGTTTCTGGCGAGATTCGCGGTAATATAAAAATATCAGAATCATTGGAACTTACCTCAACCTCCAAAATTTTAGGCGACATAACGGTCAAGACACTAAGTGTTGAACCGGGATCTGTTTTGTGCGGTAAGATTACTATGCCGGGAATTGATCCGGCCGATAAAAACAATCGTCTCAGTAAGAAAAAGAAATCTCCGGATGAATTTGCGGTATAAAATTGAAAGGCGTTTGGACAAAATTAATACGAGCGTTATTTTTGGAATTTGCGATTTAGGATTTGGAATTTTTCGTTATGTATGTATATCTTTACGATAATTTTTTGCGCAAAAAACAACATCTGTCCACTGTCAAATCCATGGAGATCCGATTGACTGACTGTGGCATTGCCGGAAAAATTTTGCGTTTGACTAATTATATTGATGTCAAGCCAATCGTTGATGACGAATTAAAAAAAGGCGCGACTACGATTGTGGTGGTTGGTGATGATTCCACATTTGGTCAAGTACTTTCTCGTAGCGCGACTTGTGATTGCGTTTTTGGTTTTTTGCCGGTAGGCGACGCCAATAACACGATTGCTCAAGTTTTGGGAATACCGATTGGCGTGGACGCTTGCGATGTCTTATCCAAACGTCGTAAAGAGCGATTGGATATCGGTTGGATGAATAATCGATATTTTATTTCTCAATTATTGGTTAAACCGGCTAAAATTGAAGTAGTTTACAATGAGAAATTTAAAGTTAGCGCTGTTGAAAAGATGGAGGTAGTAGTTTGTAATTTACAGCCGTTTTATTGGAAACGATTTAAGACCGACCGAGATCAACAAGTGGTGAATCCTCAAGATGGAAAATTAGAGGCCTTTTTGCGCCCGTTAAAAAGAAAAAAATGGTGGGGTTATCACTATGAAGATCCGAGTATTTTTCCTTTTGAAGAAATGTCTATAACCGGCGTTGAGGCTTTTACGGTTGAAGCCGACGGTAAAATTTCCAAAGAAAAAAATTTAAAAATTAAATTAGCCCGCAGTAAGGTGGAGATGATTGTTGGAAGGAATAGAAAATTTTAGAAGCCCAGGTGGCGGAATTGGTATACGCGCTAC
>CAYHSR010000067.1:0-4751 GCA_964359335.1 uncultured Gammaproteobacteria bacterium
TTTTTTGACATCAGCAAAAGATGTGCTTACTGTGCGTCCAACCGCCGGAATATTTTGTACAAACTGTGTTTTTCTAAAACTGATCAATAATCCGACTAAAACCGCCAGTAACACTAAAACACCAACTAACGAAATTCTGATTCTTTTATAATCTTTTAAAACAATGATATAGCCAATTATACTAACAACAACCCCGGCCAATAAACCAAGCATAGAACCACGCGACCCGCTAAAAAAAGCCCCTAAAATCGCCATCAAACCCATGATAATTTCGGCAAAAAACCAAAAACCCTTGTTTTTTTCGCGAATCATCAATAAAAAAGCGACGAAAGTTAAAAACAGTCCATAACCGCCAACGTAGATTGAATTTCCTAGAGTGCTAGCTACGCGGATTGAACCTTGGTTTAATAATAAATCCGGAGAACCAACCTGCAACAAACCAATAAACATCACCAACGATCCGGCAATTAAAAAAAAACGCAAGGCCAACTGCCATTCTTTCCAATTTTTAAACACGACGCTGGAAATAAAGTATAGAGCTACATAATGAAAAATTGTAAACAATCCCAACATCCGCTCGTGGTTATCCCAAAAACTATGATACCAATCAGTCCCGATAAAAGTCGAGATAGTGAAACTTAATAAAAAAAGACCCAACACTACGTTAAGCCAAGTAAATTTCGGCCGGTATTCCTGCCAATTAATTATCATCAATAAAGCATACCCGCCTAAAACAATAGTTATTAGCGTCCTAAACAACAAAATTTTAGGAACAATAAAAGGAAAAATAAATGAACTTGGAACGACAATCAATGGTACAAAAAATGTCGCGTAAATAAAAACCTTTACCACCCCTTCAATAAATTTTTTCATAACGTAATAAATATTAATTCTGTCATTGCGAGGAACGAAGCAATCTCGTTTACAATTCGTAATCCAGTGAGATAGACGAGATTGCTTCGTCACTGCGGTTCCTCGCAATGACAGAATAAGATTATTTCGTTCCTCGTAATGCTAAAAGGTAATTTAACAATTTAAAGTATATCATAAACATTTCCAGCTGGCAAACGCTGATTTTAATGGGTAAAATCCTACCACCCCTCCTCCCTAAAAACATTAACCCAATTGGAAGGAGTCATATTTTGCGTGGTAATGGTTGGTTGAACTCTGGTGGTCTGGTTGGTTTTAAATATGCCATAATTAAGATTGCTGAAATTGACATTATCTAAAAATACACTTCCGCCATCGATAAATACTCCGGCCGTATAGTTATTTCTATAATCCGGCCATTTATTGTCCATGCCTAATTCTGAATTAACTAAAGAAACCGAGGAATTATACGATTTAATACCATTGCCTGGCATTCTAAAATTCCAAATACGACAATTACGACAGTCGAAGTCGGAGTCAACCAATTCAATCGCGAAATCCTTGTACCGCGTCAGCCATTTTACATATTCATTACCATCTCTTTCTTCGGCTAACCGGCCGCCGCCATTAAAATTAGTATGGCTTAAAACCGCTTTGGCGTTTTGTAGATATAAATAACCCCAACCATTATTAACGCCAATATTCACTGGTTTTTCGGCCGTGCCATTGGAGTTTAATTTTCCATAAATATTCATAACAGCATAGGTTGGTAAATTCAAGGTTGTGCCAGATTTAATATTTAAAGTGGAAGACGCATCCACCGTTAAACTTTGAAAACTAAAATCAATATTCGGTCCCAAAATGACGATTTGATTTTTGAATTCAACATTATTAAAACCAATCGTTTTATTTGTTGTACTAACAAATGTAAAATTACTTAAAGACGGCCAAAAACCATTGACTTGTACTGCTCCGATGGTATCGGTAATATTGGTAAAATGGATATTATCCATTGTCAACTTACCTTGATTGGCTTGAACCGCTGTTTGGGATGTGTCAAATGTGGTATTGGTGATAGTGCTGGAACTATTCTGCAAATTAATAAAATACTTATCACCTTGCCTGAATTTGACATTATTAAAATTCAAATTAGCATTTTCCGCTCGCAAAACCTCAGAAACGGGCGGTTTGTTGGGGTCAAGGTAAAAACTATGTCCGCCATACCATAATTCAGTGTTTGATAGATTTCCAATTGACCCGCTTTTAAACCATAGTCCCTGCCAGTCATTTTTTTGCGCTTCTCCTCCCCAATTGGCCAAATCAGTGTTTAATTTGTTGTGATTAAAACTACTGTCGCGACCGGAAGTAAAAATAACTTTGTCAGTTGAACTGCCAGACGCGTCTAGCTCTCCATAAACAATCAAATTGGCATCTTTATAATAACTTTTAATAATCACGCCTGGTTTAATAATTAATTTCTTTCCAACCGGTATTTCATAAAATTGTAAAAGATGGGGATTATTTTCCGGACTTAAAATTACTTCTTCGTCCTCTTGTCTTAAATTTAAAGCGTAAAATCCTAGATTAACCTGTCGCGGCGAACCATAAACATACTCCGTGCCATAACCACGACCTAAAACGCGAATACCGATACTGGCCGACCAATTACTTTTATCATTGCCGTTTACTTGCGAGTTAAGCCGTCTCATTGTCTGGTATTTCTTTCCACCACCGGCAAACCAACCATCCTTGCAATCAACCTCATCAATATAATTATTTTGTTTATCAATTAAGCGAATTAACGACCCGGTCTTTTTAAATTCTGGAGCGTAATAAATTAAATCAGCCTCAATATCGCGAATGGTCTTATCATCATAGCGCTCGATCAAATAATATCCATAAGGTTCAATAGTCGAACGCGCTTGACTCATAATCGTAAGTTCAACGCCATCAACCACTATTTTCCAATTGCTTAAATCAATACTGGAAGAAGTACTATTATATAATTCTATCCACTGTCGATCTTTGTAATCAGCGCTGGTACCAGCCCATGCTACTTCGTTGATGACCACTTGTCGGCTAAAATCAATTAAAATCTCGTATGATGAAGTGTTTTTATCACTCCAATCAGATAAATTGCCAGCAACATCGCGGGATCGAGCGCGAAAATAATATTTATGGCCATATTGGCCATTGACTATAAATTGATTGGTGGAAGTATTATTGGCAATATCTTTCCAAGTTTTGTTGTCTTTTGACGATTTCAAATCATAATAAAGAGTACTGGACGATTCATCTTGACTGGATAAGTTAATAATAATTTTAGTTGCTGAAACAGTTGTTTTAATATTCGGCACTGACGGCGGAATATTGTCCACTACCACTCTCTCAATCTTATTGGCCGATCCTTTGGTTATAATATCAGTAATCGCCCAGTTGGAATTTGAATCTGTATCTACGCCATCTTGCTTCCGAGCTAATGATTGTCCTTTGTCAGGCGTGCCTAAAATATTTCCGTAAATCACTCGGTCCATTTCTTGATGATCTAGATCAAACAAAACCACGCTGTCGCCGGTATTGTTCAAATAACGATTCGTGCCTAAATCAACCACAAACCAATCATTTGGCTTTATTGTGCCACTGACTTCTTTACAACCGCTTAAACGGCTGTCACAAATTGTCCAATCGGATAAATTAACACTGCTTGTGCCGGAATTATATAATTCCACCCATTCATAACCGCTTTGAGGATTACTGACGATTTCGTTGAGTTTGATAAATGGAGAATGTTTGGCTGGTTGATTGTTGGCAGGCTGGGTTGAGGTAGATGGCGCTATGATTCTATTATTCAATTGTTCTGTCGTCGTGGAGGTTAAAGTTGTTGTGGTGATTGATGTTGAAGTCGTGGTCGTTATCGTGGTCGTGGTAGTAGTAGTTGTTATTGTTGTATTGTCTGTGCTATTAGTAGAGGTAACTAATGTGGTAGAGGTTTGGATCGTTTGATCATTATTATTTGTTGAAAATGTGGAGGTTGTTGTAGTTGATGTATTATAGGTGATAGTTGAAATTGTGGCTGAATTTGTCGTTGAAGAAGAGATGGGAGTGGTCGTGGTAGAGGTCGGAACTGTTGAAGTTGTTGAAGATGCTTGTCCCGAACCAGAGACATCAGCCGAGTTGTTTGTCGTTGTTACGGTTGATTGTGTTGAAATATTTGATTGATCTGTTGTTTGATTATTTCTGACAGAATTTGCTTGGCTGGTTGACTGAGAAGAATTGCCACTAATAGCCGATGTTCCTCCTCCACTCGATGATGAACCGCCGCCGCCTGAATAAACAATCGGAGTAATGGACGGAATGGCTGGTTGAGTTGGTTGATTGGAATTATTTGTTGGTTGAGAATTATTTTGTTGTTGATAATGATTATAAAGAATATCAAACCAACTCGGGGCGTTGTCCGTGGACTCCAGCTGGTTGTCGCCAACATTATTATTTACACTCTCATTGGGAATATTTACTGGCTGTGAAAAATTTATTGGATTATGGATTAGGATATTTGTTGACTCTATAGTCTCAAAAAATGAGGACCGTGGAGTAATAATGCTCATTGGTTTTTCTGGTGTTGAAATCATTGTCTGCCCACCGGACATCGTTGGCGTGGATTCACTTCGCGCTGTATCCACTGCGCTATTTTTAACATCTTTCCCAAAATTGAATAATTTTTCAGCGCCAGTGACCACTGACCCTACCGCACGATTCAAATAACCCCAGATATTAGTTTGAGAACTTGGCAAACGATAATTTTCATTTTTTTCTGCTTCCCTAAAAAAGAGATCAATCACACCGGCACTGTAGCCGATGGCTTGGGGGAGGAGGTGTTGGGA
>CAYHSR010000068.1:0-4733 GCA_964359335.1 uncultured Gammaproteobacteria bacterium
TGCAGCACATACCAGCGGCGTCCCAGGTCTAGTGTCTGTTTGGCCATAGTTTATTTAACAATTAGCGTAAAACCGTAGTTAAAAATATAATCCAGTACGCTGAAAAATACGGCTGTGCCAACACTTAGAGCGACAACCAGAGTGCTATAATTGATAGTTTGTTGCTTGGTCGGCCAAGTTATTTTGCGCAATTCACGGTATGAACCGATAAAATAATCCTTTATTGAATTGATGACGTTCATATTAAAAATGCAACAATTATTTTTTTATTTAAAAACAGCCCTGTTTGGCCGTCATTTTTATTGATTTAAGTATAGTATATATTTATATTATTGTCAAGGGGTGGGTAAATTACACGATCAATCCAAATCCATCCACCCAGAAAACCATAAAAAATCCCAATAGAACTGCCAAAGTGATAGTGAGAAGTTGGTCAAGAATTTTATTTTTTCCCATAATGGCCAAAATTATAAAAGTTGGAAAAGCGGTGAGCGAAAGGCGCGGGAGAGAATCAATGCCAGTAGATAATGGAATAAAGATAGAATACATCCCGACGAGCCAATAAGCGAAACCGATTTTTTTGGCGTAAAGCGTTGTTAAAATAATAATCACAAAAGCCGAAGCGGCCGAGATAAATATATGTAGATGGGCGCTGGTTAATCCACTCCAGAGAATTTTGAATGGATTGCCGTATTCGCGTTTCCATGCCGATTGAATATGAGCAAAGGCCAAATAGTCGCCGGTGAGATAGTGGTTGTAGAGCATCCAAATGCCGAGGCCAAGCGGGATGAGAAGAAGATAAAGAATTTTTAATCTTAAATTTTTTCCGCCAAAGGCGGATCCGCCTTTGGCGGAAATTTTTAAATATGGTTTTATTGGTTGGCTCCATAGTGGCGAAGCCCTGTGGAGCCAGATTGCTTGTTTAATTTTACGAACATAATTGAGCATTATGGCTCCACA
This sequence comes from uncultured Gammaproteobacteria bacterium, assembly GCA_964359335.1. GTDB lineage: Bacteria > Patescibacteriota > Patescibacteriia > Magasanikbacterales > GWA2-37-8 > CAYHSR01. The sequence goes on from CAYHSR010000068.1 coordinate 961, forward strand.
GCCTTTCGGGACTATGGAGCCAGCGAACGTGGCGAGTGATGGCGACGAGATTGCTTCGGTCGTGTGAACTCCCTCGCAATGACAGACGAGATTGCTTCGGTCGTGCGAGAACTCCTCCCGAAGGGATCCCTTTGGAACTCGCAATGACAGGTTTTTTAAAAAAATATAAAGCAATGGAATGATAACGAAGACACCGATAGAACGGGTGAGTGAGAGAAAGAATCCACAGAGACCGGCGAAAAACCAACGATTGGTTTTGGCGAAATAAAACGCGCCTAAAATTAAAGCCAAAAATGATGCTTCGCTAAAAGCGCCGCTGAGAATGAAACTGACTGGATAAATTAATAAATATTTTATCGCGCGCCGAGCGGTTTTTTCACCGTAATCCAATTTGACTAATTTATAAATTAGATAACAGCCGATCAGCAGAGCAAGATTGGAAATTATTAGAGCGGCAATGAAATAATCACTTACAATATAATGCAGACCGCGAATAAGCGCCGGATAGAGCGGAAAGAAAGCATAGTTAGCTTGGCCGGCTACTGGCGAATTTGCGTTGCCGACCGTCGGCGAATACCAATCTTTTGCAATGCCTAAATACCAACCAGTATCCCATACACCCCAAATATCCAACCATTTATTTTGCGAATAATGCCAGACATCATATTTTTGACCATGGAAAGGATAGAGGAAGGCTTGGGAAGAAAAACCAACCACCGCCAACATTAGGCGAGTGGCGATGAAGAAGAGGAGGATGTATTTAAACACGAATGGAATTCGTTTGAATAATTCTTTCATTTTTGTTTATACATCCAAATTTTCTACCTGTTTGGCATGGGTTTGGATGAATTTATAGCGCGGAGCGACTTCGTCGCCCATTAAAATTTCAAATGTTTGATTAGCCAGTTCAGCGTCTTCGTTCGTTACCCGTTTCATTTTTCTTTTTTCCGGATCCATGGTAGTGGTCCATAGCTGATCAGGATCCATTTCACCGAGACCTTTGTAACGTTGGATATTAACTTTAATCCCGCCGATTTTTAACGTTTGGCTTTCGGTATCTTCCAGACCTTCGCCTTCAGCGACTTCCTCTCCAGTTATGGGTGTAGAAATAGTCTTATTTTTTTGTTTTAACACGTTAATGTTTTCTTGCTTCAATGATTCCAAATACATTTCTTTATCTTCGTCAGTATAAACATATTTTAATTCTTTGCCATATTTTATACCGTATAATGGTGGTTGGGCGATATAGATATAACCGCCATTGACTAATTCCGGGAAATAGCGGTAGAAGAAAGTTAAAAGCAAGGTACGGATATGCGAGCCGTCAACATCAGCATCGGTCATAATGATAATATGATGATAACGCAATTTGGTAAGGTCAAATTGTTCGCCGATATTTGTGCCAAGCGCGATAATTAATGATTTTAATTCGTTGTTAGTTAAAATTTTATCTAAACGAGCTCTTTCTACATTTAAGACTTTGCCGCGCAAAGGTAAGATGGCTTGTGTTTTGCGATCACGGCCTTGTTTGGCGCTATTGTGAACAAAAACACCGGAAGCCAGAGCAAAATTATGGGTATTTGGCACTTCAATATCATAGACATCCATTTTCGCATTTATTTTTTCTATTCGTTTTATCTTATGATTGTAATTATTGGCCGCTTCCAATAATTTTTGTTTATCTCCGCCAAAAAATTTATTTAATAAGGTATCAAACTTAACTATATTCCGATTCTTTTTGTATTTAGCTGTTCTCTCGGTTTCATAATAGTTAATAATATCCATTTTTTTTTCGCATAATTGTTTTGCAAACGCCAAGCTATTGTTTATATAAGTTTGATTATAAGCCAATCTGCGTTTTTTTCTAAATTCTTCAGTCCACTGTTTTTTGGTTTCATTTTTGCGCCAAGCCAACAATTCCGTGTTTTGCCATTGTTTTTTCGCGCGTTGTGATAATATTATTTTTGCGACTGGATTTTGTTTATAATAATTTGTTGTATGTTCGGATTGTTTTAGTCGGTTTTCTTTTTTTGACCAACATTCTTTTTGCGCTTCATCTAATCGGTTTAAATTTATAGCTCGATAATCGGCGTTATTATTATAAAATTCTTTATATTTTTTTGTCATGAATTTTTTATATGCCGGATCGTTCCATTGTTGTTTAGCTCGATTACTCAAAAGTTCACCTATTTCCTTCATCTTGAGAGAAATTTTTTGTCGATAAGCGGTTGTCTTTTTAATTCGATTGCATTTCTCTTTTGTCTCTTTGGTGTGTAGAGTTTTTGAGGCATGTGTTCGATGCAAATTCAAATGATCAATTGGCGTTAACTCAACTAAATTATTCGGATAATTATTTAGTTTATTAAAGTCCACGTGATGTTTATGAGATTTTTCAATTTTATTATATTTATTATTTTCCAGATTATATTTATCGGCCAGTAAGTGAGTAAAAATCCATTTATGAGTTTTTGGGTTTAGCACCATTTCGTAACCGGCAATTGTGATACTATTTTTCCGTTCGGATATTTTTTTTCTTAACGGCATTAAACTGATATTTGGCTTGAGATTTTTTGCTTGAATATACGAACCGGAACGAGTCATAAATTTGTGGTTCGGGGTGCAAGTGATTGTTTCGTTGTTATCTAAAGTTATTTTTATAACTTCCGTTTGTTTTTTTGTTAGTCGAGGGTTGATTATTTTTTCAATTCCAATATTACCGTCTTCCTTAATAGTATAACAGTAATGCGCTCTGCCTTTTTCGTATTCAGTCACCAGCTCTTTTAAACTGAGGTTATTACCATTAGCGAGCGCGATTTTTGTTTCACCAGAAAAACATCCGCCGGCGGAATCGCCTTCCACAATATACAATTCGGAATCTTCGGCGTTGCGGTTGGAACAATCAGCCAATTTTCCAGGTAAAGTAAAACCATCCAAAGCGCCTTTGCGTAAAATCGTATCGCGCGCCATTTTGGCGGCGTTTCTGGCGCGGGCGGACAATAAACATTTGCCAATTATACCTTCGGAATCTTTGGGGTTTTCTTCCAAGAAAATTAACAAGGCTTCGCCGAAGATCGTTTCCATGGCGGATTTGACTTCAGTATTACCAAGTTTGGCTTTAGTTTGTCCTTCAAATTGCGGGTCTTTTACTTTAACTGAAAGCACCACATTCAAACCCTCGCGCACATCTTCGCCAGTTAAGTTACCGTCTTTTTCTTTCAAAATATTTTTATTTCTGGCATAAGTGTTGAGCGAACGAGTTAGAGCGGTTCTAAATCCGGCCACATGCGTACCGCCTTCGGGATTGTAGATGTTGTTGGTAAAAGCAAACAGGGTTTCGTTGAATTCAGTGGTGTATTGCATGGCCACTTCTATCATTACTCCGTCTTGCTCTTTTTCCACGTAAAAAATATTTTCGTTCTTTACTTCTTTGTCTTGATTAAGATGCCGGATATATGACTTAATTCCGCCTTGGAAATAAAATTGATAAGTCGGATTCAGGCTGGTAATGGCGTCTTTATCTTTGGCTTTTTCTTCGGCGCTTCGTTGGTCGCGGATGGTGACTTTAATGCCTTTATTCAAATAGGTTTGTTGGCGAATATGATCAATGATTGTTTTCCAATCAAAGTTCAGGGTTTCAAAAATTGTTTCATCCGGCCTAAAAGTAATAACCGAACCGGTTTTTTTGGAATTGCCGATGGCTTTTACTTTTTTAACCGGATTACCGCCATTTTTATATTCTTGTAACCAAATTTTACCATCGCGATGAATTTCGG
>CAYHSR010000069.1:0-4586 GCA_964359335.1 uncultured Gammaproteobacteria bacterium
CTTGATAAAAACATTGTCCACCCTCGCGAAATTTTTGCGTTGGGCTTAGAATCACGAGCTGCGGGTGTGATTCTAATACACAACCATCCGTCTGGCGACGCAAGGCCAAGCGAACAAGACAAGAAAGTTGCCAAAAGAATTATAGAAGCTGGCGAGTTGATGGGAATTAATGTTGTAGATTTTCTCATCGTGGCAAAAAATGACGCACATAGCGTGTTCGGCGAAATAAACAATAAAAAATTGACTCATACTGAATATGTGGCGGAAGGCCTACAAGTATCTTTGTTTTCTTTACTCACAGAAACAAGACATACTTATTTTTACACAAACAATTTAATTACTTCCACGCCAACTAAGAATGAGCGTTTTCGTTTCATAGATTTATTCGCGGGCATTGGCGGTATTCGAATCGCATTTGAACGCAACGGCGGTCAATGTGTTTTTTCATCTGAATTTGATAAACCATGTCAAGAAATGTATGAGTTTAATTTTGGCGAAAGGCCGCACGGAGATATAACAAAAATTTCCGCCGATGAAATACCTGATCATGATATTCTAACTGGCGGTTTTCCTTGCCAGTCATTTAGTATAATCGGCAAAAAGCGAGGGTTTGCTGACACCCGCGGCACTTTATTTTTTGATGTGGAAAGAATATTAAAAGTCAAACAACCAAAAGCTTTTCTTTTGGAAAATGTAAAACAACTAACTTCTCACGATGGCGGGCGGACATTTAATATAATTTTAGAAGCCTTAAAAAATCTTGGATATTTTGTCCATCATAAAGTTCTAAATGGTCTTGATTTTGGCGTGCCTCAAAAAAGAGAGCGAATAATAATCGTTGGATTCAAGGAAGATTATCCTTTTGAGTTTCCGGCAAGTGGTTTAGAGACTAAAAAATTAACGGATATTTTGGAGCCAGATGAGCAAATTAATAAAAAACATTATTTAAGCGATAGTTTTAAACAAAAACTGCAAGCTCGTTTAAAAGAACAGGGCAAAAGGCCCGCTCCACGGCCTTCTATTTGGCATGAAAATAAGGGGGGCAATATCGGAATGCACCCATATTCATGCGCGTTAAGAGCGAACGGTTCATATAATTACTTGACCGTCAACGGAGAAAGGCGACTTACGCCAAGAGAGATGTTCCGCTTGCAAGGATTTCCAGATAACCATAAGATTGTAGTTCCGGATACACAAGCTAGAAAACAGGCCGGAAACAGCGTGGTAATCCCCAAAATTCAAGCAGTCGCTCGCGCGATGGTGGAAGCGATGAAAAAGTTGCCAAAGAATAAATTGAACGCAGTTGATTCATTAAATATAAAATCGGAAAAAATTTATGCCTAACATCAATGCTTCAAAACAAGCCCTAGACACAATAATACGCAAATCTCGCGTTCATTTATATAAACCAATCCAAATTGCCGAGATTTTATATCATCACAGAATAGATAAAAGACGCTGGGATTTAGCGGACACAGAGTCGTATCGCAATGTTTCTAAAAGGTGGCGAGATGAGGTTTCTAATCGTTTGGTTGGAAGGATCAGTACCTCTAGTCAAAAATTCCAAGATAATATTTTTGAAGAAAACGCGATGCCGCCTAGACTACTTTATGGTTTGGGTCGCTTCAATAAGTTGCATGGCGGATTGGTGGAGGCATATATTTATAATGCCTTGAATGAAAGATTGTCATCAGTTTATGGTGTCAGTAATTATATTTGCGGTTCCACGGCGGCATCCTTTGACTTAAAAAAATTAGTAAGTTTGTTTGAAAACAACCCCGGTTTAAAAAGAAGCATTGATAAAATGTATGAAATTTTAGTGTATGCTCTATTTTCTACCATAGTAAGAGCTTTGCGCGCGCAAATAACATTGGAAATTTTAAACGACGATAAGCAATTGCTTAGCGATTTTCAACCTTTCATTAAAATGGTTTTAGGAATTGACGCCAAAAATACAAAGATAATATTGCCAGCGGCCTTATATAGGGCTGGCGTAGCCAATGCGGCCGATAGGGGTTTGGATATGTGGGCCAATTTTGGTTTGGCGATCCAAGTTAAGCATTTAACCTTGACCCCAGAGCTGATTGAGGATGTTGCTAACGGAATTGCCGCTGATAGGATTGTCGTGGTTTGTATTGATTCTGAAAAGACCGCGATAGAAAATTTGTTGTCGCAGGTGGGTTGGGGCGAAAAAATTCAAGGCATTATCACTATGGACGATTTGGATCAATGGTATAAAATTTGTTTAAGCGGTAAATATAAAAATAATTTTGGCAAAAATTTATTAAAAGATGTGGAAAGAGAATTTAACTTAGAGTTTCCGTCAAATTCTGAATTGCTGCCCTTTATTAAAGAACGAGGGTATAATAAATTGAAAAAAAGCGATAATTGGTAAAAATATGGATACGGTTTCCAAAAAACAAAGGAGCGAAATAATGAGAAGGGTGCGAAGCAAGGAAACTAAAATGGAAATCGCTTTTAGAAAAGTTCTATGGCAAAAAGGATTTAGATATAGAAAAAATTTGGCAAATTATTTCGGCAAGCCGGATGTGATTTTAAAAAAATATAAAACGGTTATTTTTCTTGATTCCTGTTTTTGGCACGGTTGTAAAAAGCACTGCCGAATGCCGTCATCAAATAAAAAATATTGGATTGATAAAATTGAAAGAAATAAAAAAAGAGATAAGAAAGTTAATAAACATTATAGGAAAATTGGTTGGAATATAATAAGAATCTGGGAACATAAATTAAAATCATCAAATATGGAGATTCTGAAAAAGGCTCTTGATTTTAAGGTTTAATTACAAAATATTTTTTTATGATGCTACAAAAAAATTCTCAAGGGCAATTAGTAAAAAGATTACAGCAAAAATTATCAGAAATTGGATATAATATTGGTTTTGTTGACGGAGTATTCGGCCCAAGAACTGAAACGGCAGTATTAAAATATCAAATTGATAAAACGTTGCACGCTGATGGAATAGTTGGAGATCAGACTTGGAATTCATTATTTCAAGAGCAGATTCCAAAAATCCCATCTTTAGATAATCCACCTTCGCAAGTTCGTTGTTTTGAAGTTTACGGGAATCACCAACTATCTGGTTGGGATGAGCAAAATATGGTTAGGTGTAATTTATCGGCTTTTGCCGATAAATTAGGTCATGTAAATAATTATTCCTTTGCGCATAAAGATTGGTTCGGGTTTACTTGCCATAGGCTCGTTGCTCCTAAATTCCAACTTGTTTTTAAAAATGTTATTGACAGAAATTTAGCCGATAAAATAAAAACCTTTGGCGGCTGCTTAAATAAACGTTTAATGCGGGGCGGTAATACTTGGTCAATGCACTCGTGGGGAATTGCAATAGATTTAAATGCTCAATGGAATCAATTTGGACAAAAGAATTTTGAGATGGGCGAAGACTTGGCAAAATGTTTTGAAGATGTTGGTTTTGTGTGGGGTGGTAGATGGATTGGTAGTTTTGACGCTATGCATTTCCAGTATGCTACAATAAGATAAATTTTATTGAATGTCCTTGACAATATCTGCTTTAATTGCTAATTTTAAACAACAAATTATTTTTATGGTCGTGCATATATTAAGGTTAATAAAGGATATAACCGAGGTAATAATAGAATGGATATTATTTTTTATTAATAGTATTCATAAATGGATGAGAAAAGAACCCCCAGAGCCCGAGAGAATTAATAAAATATCAAAATTAAATGTTTCAATATCTTTAATAGTTTTTGGCCTTTTAATTGCACCGCAAGCGAATAGCTATTTCGCATTTATTTTAAACATTGACGAAAAAGGTGCTGCGAGTATATTGGCTATTTTGATTTTATTGTTTTATATTATTATTCATTGCTCGATAGGAATTATTAATTCTTTGCGTGGAAAAAAAATTAATATTTCTACAAAGTATAAATTAGCTTTCTCTATTTTATCTATTCCTGCCCCGATAATATTGTGTAAATATTTTATCCCTTTAATAAAGCCCTTAGCAAAAAAGTATGAACAACAAATTACTAGAAGCCGGTAAACATTTAATACTTTTAGTAATAACAATATTGGTAGCGTCTTCAAGTATTATTTATATTTATAATTTTTATAAGGAATCACAAAGTGGGAAGGAGCCAATATCTACAATTCCTCCTATTATAGATGAGTGTTCAGATGCTATAAATTGTTCTCAAAATAATGAAGTGGCGCCAACTTCAAAGATTTCCTTAATTACTCCCCGCGATAATTATAAAATTCCATCAAATCCATATGATCAGGCAATTTATAAGTCTATTAGTAAACGGTTGGCGTTAATAGGTGATTTTGAAATAGCAAAAATAATAGTTAAAGGCAATCTACCAACCAACGATCCTCATTTTGTTTCATTAAATTTAAATTCTGTAAGCGGTATTTATAACGCCGCAAGAAACTCTTCCGATAGTTTAGATATTCCCTTGTCAGATGCAAACTTGGGAGTTTTTACTAAAACGAGCGGAATTAATATTATATTGGATTTGCTTTCCAAGACTTCACTAGCAACAACAAAAGAAGAATTTTTGTCAACCAGAGAAACAACTAAATT
>CAYHSR010000070.1:0-1491 GCA_964359335.1 uncultured Gammaproteobacteria bacterium
AACAAAATATTAGTTATCTGATTGCCAAGGCATTGGATTTAAGCAATGGATTGGTAAGAATTTTAACCTTTCAAAATGAATATATTTTTTCTACGGTCAATTATTGCCAGCAATGCCAGCAATTAATAGCGAAAGTTGACTCGCGTAGTTTGAGTTTTAATAGCCCTAAAGGCGCGTGTGAACGTTGTTCCGGTTTAGGGACAACCATGGAAGTCGCGCCCGAATTGGTGATCCCCAACAAGCGATTGACTTTATCTGAAGGCGCGATTCAGCCATGGACGCGTTTGTCCGGCCGACAGAGTCAAAATAGTCGAATGCTGGAAATTTTGGCCAAAGCGCATAATTTTTCTTTGTGTATGCCAGTAGGGGAATTGGCCGATAAAATAGTAGATTTGTTATTATATGGTTCGACCGAAACTTATGTTGTTGATAATAAAAAAGTTAAATTTGCCGGCGTGGTGGCGCAAATAAGAAGTAAATATTTGGAAACCGACTCCGATTATGTCAGAAAAGAATTGGAAAATTATATGCGCGAGTCAATTTGTTTAGATTGTAATGGTTGGCGGTTAAAAAAAGAAGCGTTGTATAATTTGATTAATGATAAAAATATTTCTGAAGCGGCCAAGTTAAGCATGGAGGATTTAAAATTTTTTTTAAATAATTTAAAAATTGACGTCAAGACCAAAAAAGAAGTAGCTGATCCGATTATTAAAGAGTTGGTGGCGAAAATAACCAGTTTAGCAAAAGTCGGCTTGGACTATCTGACAATTGACCGGCCAATGAATACTCTTTCTGGCGGTGAGGTAACCAGAGTTCGTTTAGCTACCCAGCTAACGACCGGCTTAAGTGGAGTAATTTATATTTTAGATGAGCCGTCAGTTGGTCTGCATCCGCGCGATAATAAACAGTTAATTGCCAGTTTAAAAAAGCTGCGTGATTTAGGTAACACTATAATTGTAGTAGAACATGATGCCGAGATGATAAAATCGGCTGATTATTTGATTGATGTTGGTCCAGGCGCCGGAATGAATGGTGGTCGGATTGTAGCTAAAGGCACTTTGGCGCAAATTATGAAAAGTCAGGACTCGTTGACCGGGTGGTATTTAAATGAAAAATTAAAAATTGAAAATGCAAAATTTACTTCGCCAATCGGTGAAAATAATTTGAAACAATTAAAAAATAATGCAATTGAGATAGTTGGCGCCGAGGAGAATAATTTAAAAAATATTAATGTTGAGATTCCACTGCAGAAATTAGTTTGTGTGACCGGGGTTTCAGGGAGCGGTAAGTCAACCTTAATAATTGATATTTTAGGCAAGGCATTAGCCGGCCATTTTCACCGCGCTTTGGCTAGACCGGGCAAACACAAAGAAATCAAAGGATTGGGAAATATTGATAAAGTAATCGCTATTGACCAGTCGCCGATTGGCCGGACACCGCGTTCCAATCCGGCAACCTATACTAATTTGTTTAGCGGGATTAGAGATTTAT
>CAYHSR010000070.1:1501-4579 GCA_964359335.1 uncultured Gammaproteobacteria bacterium
ATTTATACGCGTTTTTGCCTGAATCACGGTTGAATAATTTTAAAGCCGGCAAATTTAGTTTTAATGTTAAAGGCGGAGGCCGGTGCGAGACCTGCGCTGGAGAGGGTTATATTAAAATTCCGATGCAGTTTTTGTCGGATGTGTATGTTGAGTGTTCAGATTGCATTGGCTCTCGCTATAGCGCCGATGTATTGGAAGTGTATTATAAAGGAAAAAATATCGCCGATGTTTTGGAGATGACTGTGGATGAGGCTTGGGCATTTTTTAACAATGTGCCAAATGTGATTGACAAGCTATCGGTATTGCGGGATGTTGGTTTGGGTTATATCCGTCTCGGTCAACCAGCCACTACTCTTTCTGGTGGCGAAGCGCAAAGGATTAAATTGGCCGCGGAATTAGCTCGCGTCTCTACCGGACGCACTTTATATATTTTAGACGAACCAACTACCGGTTTACATTTCGCTGATGTTGAAAGATTGTTGTTGGTCTTACAACGTTTAGTGGCTAAAGGCAATACGGTTTTGGTGATTGAGCACAATACCGATGTTATTCGTTTATCGGATTGGGTGATTGATTTGGGACCGGAGGGCGGGAAAAATGGTGGTGAGCTTGTCGCCTGTGGTACGCCGGATGATATTAAAAAAATTAAAGGCAGTTGGACAGGGAAGTATTTATCATAACACAGATTTTAGAGATAGAATTTGATGTCCACTCACAACAAAAACATCCCGATTGACGGGATGTTAGAATATTTTTGGATAAATTATTCTATTTCTTTTTTCTTTTCCTTTAGTTCTTTTAACTTTCTCTTAAATTTCGGATCGCGTAAATAATGTAATTTAGCGCGATGAACTCGCATTTGTTTGACTACCTCAATTTTGTCAATTACCGGCGAAAAAATTGGAAATATTTTTTCCACGCCTATGCCATCCGAGTTCTTACGAACGGTAATTGTCGCGCCTGATTCACGGCCATGTTTAGCCGCGATGATCATTCCTTCATACATTTGCAGCCGTTCTTTTTCTTCGCCTTTTGTATTGATTTCTTTGATTTTTTCATAAACCCTAACCACCATGCCTGGGCGGTATACGGTTGACTTAGTCTGTGTTTCAATCATAATATTTGTAATTACAAATAATTAAAACTAATTTAAAGCGAGATTATTATGTATTATTTTAGTTATTTTGTCAATAGTATTCAACAATCGTCCTTCCTTATTAATTAATCGATAATCATAGTCAGTTGATTCAGCAATTTCTTTTTTGGCAATCCGTATTCTTTCTTCAATTTGTTCTTGGCTAAGACCTCCTCTTTTACTGATCCTTTGGCGCAGAATATCTAAATTTTCCGGTAGCAGATAGATAGATAAATGAGGAATTTTTAATTTGTCTAAATTATGTTTGCCGTTTACCTCTAATTGAGTAAAAATAATTTTATTGTTCATCAATTTTGCTCGTAAGTGTTTTTTTTGCGTACCATAATAATTGCCTGAATAAATATTGTATTCAACAAAATCTCCTTGTTTGATCTTTTTTTTAAATTCAGTCGCGGTAATAAAATAGTAATCCACGCCTTCTTTATTGCCTGGACGTTTTGGACGAGTAGTAGTAGTCACCAAACGAGCGGATTTGGGAAATATTTTTAGCAAGTTATTAATCACCGAATCCTTGCCACCGCCGGATGGGGAAGAAATTATTATTAATTTTCCATTCATATTGGTTTTATTTCAAAGTGTTTAGAAAATCGTTTAATTGTTTTGGCAATCCTACGCTAAAGATCCGTTTTTTATTTTCTAAATCCATAAACCCTAATTGGACGCAGTGTAAAAATAATCGCCCGCATTTTTTGTCCCAAGTTCGTTTTTGTTTTTTTTGATAATAAAGTTCATCGCCGACAACCGGGTGGTTATAAGCGATCATATGGACGCGGATTTGATGGGTGCGGCCGGTATGGATTCTAACTCGAAGCAGAGTAAAATTGATAAATTTCTTTTCAACCCAAAACTCAGTTAAGGCCTCGCGACTGTTTTTATATCGGTGTCCGCCGCGGGATTTTTTATCAAAATCTCGTAAATTCGCGGCCACAGCTGGCAAGGCAGCCATCCGTTCGCTATTTTTTGCGTGCGTGATCGGAAAGTTAATTTGACCTTCGTCGGCTTCCACTTGTCCGTGAACTAAAACCAAATATTCTTTAATGATAGTTTTATTTTTAAATTGTTGTTTTAAATTGTTGAACATTTTTTGTGTTCGAGCGATTATCATCAAACCGGAGGCGTCTTTATCTAACCGGTGCACAATGCCTGGACGTAATTTTGGGTCGTCGCCAACTTTTTTTATTTCCGTATATTGCTTGACTAATAATTGTGATAAAGCTTTGGAAGCTTGAGATGCTTGAAATTTTAATGATATAGGGTGGGTGAGTAATCCGGCCGGTTTATTGATTATAAGATAATCTTTTTTTTCTACTATAATCATAATGTCATCTCGAGGAGCATCCGCCAGCTGGTGGAGCGACATTGCGATATCGCTGTCGTCGGTTTGTTTTTGCGTCACGGGATTGCCGCGCCTTGTCTCACTTCGCTCGCGATTACATACAACAATCTCATCTCCAACTTTTATTCTGTCCCCGGCTTTTTTTGGTTGCTTGTCGTTAATTATTATTTGTTTATTATTTATCATTTTTTTAATTTTGGAACGGTTTATTTTTAATTTTTTAGACAAAAATAGATCCAACCGAGAACGTGATTGATCAGCGACAAGTAGTTTTTTAAATAATGAGTGTTTAATCATTAGATTGACAATTCTATCAGTGGTGGTTTAGCTGGTGTTTTAGCGATATTTGATAGATTTTTATCGCCGGTATTGGTTGATTGTTCTATTAAACTTTTTGCGCTAATCGCGTATTTAGGGGTTGGCTGAGAAGTTAATTTGGTTTGATCGCCAATTGTTTTAACCGAAGACAGCTTTTGATTGGATTGGATAGAGGAAATAACATTTGGCGTAAGATTTATTTTGGTTGTATTTGATATTGGTGTTTCTTCTTTTGCTAAATGTTGAACGACCTTAAACAAAGCGGTTT
>CAYHSR010000071.1:0-4471 GCA_964359335.1 uncultured Gammaproteobacteria bacterium
ACTTATTCATTATTCAAATTGGCAAAAGAGAGAAGCCGGGGCGGCGATCTTCGTGGGCAGAATCGGTTGGTTGTGAGAATTCTGCCCGTAGAAGGTATCGCGCGCCCCAGCAATGTGGTTGGCGTTTTTCATAAGAAACGCCGCAATTACATTTATTAATTAGTCTTTAATCAATATAATCACGGCATTGCTATATAGAATAGCGCCAATTAAAACGAACCAAGTTAGATAATATCAATTTTTTTTAAAAAAGTCAAGAGTGTAAGTGTGGATAAAGTATTGGTTGACAATTAGGTCTCATTGGGCTATAATTACCGCATAAATAAACCAAGCTAAGCTTTTCCGACATAGTGAAAAGCCCTTTCCTTTAATTAAGAGGGAGGTTAAGCAAATGTTTTTTTAATATATGGCAGATACAAATGTTGCTTCCAAAAAGTCTTTTAAAGATTTGTTGGCAGAATACACAATCAATATTCCTCAAGTTGGTGACAGTGTGGAATGCGAAGTGCTGGCCGTTGATAAAGGGTCAGTGCGTTTAGATATCCATGGTGTCACTGTTGGTGTCGTGCGCGGGCAGGAGTTGTTTACCGAGTCCAAAGAATATTCCAATCTTAATCCAGGCGATAAAGTGTTCGCCACGGTCATTGATGAGGAAAATGAAAACGGCGAGATGGAGTTGTCTTTCCGTATTGCCGGTTTCCAAAAGGCATGGGACAGCGCTAAAAAATCAGTCAAAGACGGCTTGGCGATTAAAGCCAAGGTTTTGTCGGCCAATAAAGGCGGTTTACTGTTGCAGGTTGGCGCGCTAAAGGGTTTTATGCCGGTTTCACAATTGTCTCCGGATAATTATCCGAGAGTCATTGGTGGAGACAAGCAGAGGATTTTGGAAAAATTACAACGTTTAATCAATAAAGATTTAGAAGTTAAAGTTTTGGACGCGGATGAAAAAGAAGAAAAATTAATTGTATCAGAAAAAGCGGTTTGGGAGGATTCGCAAAAAGCCGTGTTGGATGCTTACAAAATCGGCGATAAGGTGGAAGGCGAGATTAGCGCTCTGACTTCTTTTGGCGCCTTTATCAAATTCGGTACCGGTTTAGAAGGGTTAGTGCATATTTCTGAAATTGCATGGAAGAGAATTGAGCATCCTCGCGATATTTTAAAAATCGGCGATAAGGTAGAAGCGCAAATTATTCTATTAAATAAATCAAAAATTTATTTGTCCATCAAACGTTTAGTGGCTGACCCATGGAAAGGCGTTAAGGAAAAATATAAGGTCGGCGAGGTGGTTAATGGAAAAATTATAAAGGTTGAACCGTTTGGTTTGATGGTGGCCTTGGATCAAGAAATTCACGGCTTGGCTCATATTTCGGAATTGACCAATGGTCAGATTGATAATATTAAAGATCAATATAAGATCGGTGATGAAAAAGAATTTGAAATTGTTTCTTTAGAGCCAGTGGAACATCGTTTGGGTTTGCGAGTCGCGGGGGTTAAAAGCGTTAAAAAAGAAACCAAAAAAGAGGCGGAGGCGGAAGTCACTGTTTTATGAAAATCTTTTTTAAAAATTTTATTATCGTGTTCGCGGTGTTGCTACTGATCGCCAGTGTTTTGAGTATGGCGCGGAGCGGAGAGAATAAGCAAAAGGAAAACATCGGCATCGGTCAATTGATCTCTTTGATCAATGGGCAAAAGGTTAAAAAAATCATTGTGCAAGGCGATGAGTTGCAGGCCGAATTAAAAGAAGCCAATTCAAAATTGCAAGTTGCCAAAAAAGAGACAGGTGAGTCATTCGGCGATATTATGAAAAATTATGGCATCAAAGATGATATTAAAAACGGGCTTAATATAGAAATTAAAGATGAAAGTTCAGTTAAATTTTGGGCCGTTAATCTATTGCCGATTTTAATTCCCTTGATTATTTTTATCGCCTTTTTTTATTTTATGTCGCGCGGCGTGCAGGGTATGAACAATCGAGCAATGGGTTTTGGTCAAAGTACTGCCAGACAAAAAGATCCTAAAGACAAAAACGGCCAAAAGACCTTTAAAGATGTGGCTGGCATGCAAGAGAGTAAAGAAGAACTGGAAGAAATTGTCGGGTTTTTAAAGGAGCCAAAAAAGTTTGCTGAGATGGGGGCGAAAATTCCTAAAGGGGTTTTATTGATGGGCGCGCCTGGTACTGGCAAGACATTATTAGCTAAAGCCGTGGCAGGCGAGGCCGGAGTGCAGTTTTTTCACATGTCCGGTTCCGAGTTTGTGGAGATGTTTGTCGGCGTTGGCGCTTCGCGTGTTCGCGATCTGTTTGGCAAAGCCAAAAAGTCCGCTCCCGCTATCGTGTTTATTGATGAAATTGACGCGGTTGGCCGTCGACGGGGGAGTGGTTTGGGCGGTGGACACGATGAACGAGAACAAACCTTGAATCAAATTTTGGTCGAGATGGATGGTTTTGAACCAAATTTGGGAGTCATTGTTATTGCCGCCACTAATCGGCCTGATGTTTTAGATCCAGCTCTGTTGCGTCCGGGTCGGTTTGACCGCCGTGTAACTTTGGATTTGCCGGATATTAAGGACCGAGAAGAAATTTTAAAGATTCACGCCAACAACAAGCCGTTGAGTAAAGAAATTGTCTTGCGTAATATAGCCGAACGCACCCCGGGATTTTCTGGGGCGGATTTAGAAAATTTATTAAACGAGGCGGCTATTTTGGCGGTCAGGCGCGATAAAAAGACAATTGAAGAAAGTGAAATTTTGGAAAGCGTTGAAAAAGTTATTTTAGGTCCGGAGAAAAAGAGCCGGGTAATAAACAACAAAGAAAAGAAGATGACCGCCTATCACGAGGCCGGACACGCTGTTGTAGGTTATTATTTGGCTAATTGCGATCCAGTGCGAAAGGTCTCAATTATTTCTCGCGGCCGAGCCGGCGGTTATACATTGAACATGCCGATTGAAGATAGAAATTACCATACTCTTAAACAATTTAAAGACGATCTGGCCATGATGTTGGGAGGTTATGTGGTGGAAGAATTGATTTTTAGCGATCTATCTACCGGTCCGAGCAGTGATTTGCAAAAAGCGACTGCGGTGGCGCGTGATATGGTAACTCGTTATGGCATGAGCAAACTCGGTCCGCGTACGTTTGGCAAACATGAAGAGATGATCTTTTTAGGCCGAGATATTCACGAACAGCGCGATTATTCCGATAAAACCGCTGAAGATATTGATAAAGAAATTATTGTTTTAATTGAAGAAGCCAAAATTAAAGCCAAGAAAGTAATTGATGAAAATAGAGCCAAGATGGAAAAGATGGTGGAAGTGTTATTGGCCAAAGAAACGATTGAGGAGGCCGAGATTAAAGATATTTTGGGATAGAATTTATTACACAAAATCACCTTTCTTTTGCGGGTGGTTTTTGATTTATGTTTTTTATGGTATAATAATCGTAGAATAAATTTTAAAAACCATAATATGCGTGAACCAACTTATCAATCAGCTCTATCGAGCGCTTGGGAATTAGCTTGGAAACATAAAGTACTTTGGGGGCTTGGATTGCTTTCGGCCGCGGTGGCTCAGTTTGGCTTAGGCGATTTTTTTGGACGGTTATTATTTTTGTATCAGCAGGGCGGAATTGACCTGCTGACTAATGACTGGGCGCGAAATTATTCATGGACATTTGTTGGTTCAATAGGTTGGATGAACGTTCTCGGTTTAATCTGGGTGGCTGGTTTGGTAATTTTATTGATAATGGCCGTGGTGTTTGTAACTATCACCGCTCAAGGGGCTTTAGTCGCGTATGCGGCTAATTATTTTAAAGATAAAAAATTTAACAATTTAGCTAAAGCGTGGCACAAATCCGTTGGACATTTTTGGCAATTGTTGAAGGTAAATATTTTATATAAATTGATTTTTTGCGCTCTGTTATTATCGTCGGCCGCGGTGATAAAATTTTGGTATTTAGCTGAAACCGCCATAATGCAAATCGTTTTGGGAGTTGTTTTGGGTTTATTATTATTTTTGTATTTAGTTTTTTCCATCATTTATTTTTACGTAATCGCTTATGTAGTTATAGACAATCAAATCGCCACTCGGGCGGCGCGATTGGCTTGGCGTTTATTTGATCGCCATATTTTGGTTTCGGTTGAGATTGGTTTGGTAATGTTGTTTTTAAATTTATTTTTGATATTAGCTGGCGCCACGGCATTATTATTGGCCTTTTTGCCTGCGGTGATAATTTGGATAGTCGCCGGGATTTTTGGTTTTACCAAGTTGGTTGCCGGCGGTTTAGCCGTCGGGTTATTTATTTGGTTGGTTTTGATTTTGCTGTTGGCGGCTGTCTTTAATGTGTTTAATACCGCGGCATGGGTTTGTTTATTTATGAAAATGCGCAAAGAGGGAATAGTGAGCCGAATAGTTGGTCACGTGGGAAGAATATTTGGAATTTAATAAAGTATGTCTGATTTTCCATCAATCAACAATT
>CAYHSR010000072.1:0-4433 GCA_964359335.1 uncultured Gammaproteobacteria bacterium
GTGTAAAAAATTGTCAAACTAACCCAAATACATTATATTAGTAATATAATGTATTATTTTGCCAATTTGGCAGTGGCTATTGTCAGAAGAATAAATTTTAATTTAAAAAATTTCGTAAATGTGGCCTACATTTGTTGAAGAAGAGATTTGTAAAGTAAATCGTTTTTCTTTTTTTTCTTTAACATATCTTTTTCGCAAATATTGCGCCACTGCTTCGCGATTGGAAAGCGCGTGCCAACCAGACAGATGTTCGGTAATATAAACATGAGTTAATCCATTATCTTTTTGAAATTGTTTGGCAATTTTTAATACTGCTTCACAAAAAGCGCCGGCATCAATTTTATCCAAAAAAGCGCTATTGGGATTAAAACCGCGCAAAACCAGTGATTTGCCGCTAGACGGATCATTTATAACATACGCCTGAATATTACCCTGCACAGTTTGCTCATTTTCCACAATATTAATATGAAAATGGTCTTTGCGTTCAAACAAAGAAACATCTCCCGACGTACAAATGCCAGCCGAGGCCTTGGCGAAAAATGAGCCGACATTTTTAGAAATGTAGGCCTTTAGTTTTTTCTTGCTTTCTGATTGCGCTTCCCCTTCATCTTCACTTTCCACAAATTTATTTGACATTCTGGCAATTTCTTCTCTGATTAATTTTAAAACCTTGGTCTGAATAAATACTGACAAAGCTTTGGATGCTTCCTCGCGCGTGGCCACGGTTTTCCAATTGATTTCCTCGCCGTCTTTGGCTAATTTTTTCTTTAATGTTTCTTGTCTATCCCCTGAAGATAAAATTTTAAGCACTCTGCCCTCAACTTTGGGATTGGCGCCAAGAAAGTTTTTTAATCTTTCCCAGTAATTATCAGAAAAATATACTCCTAAAAGCTCTTTTAATTCATTAAGGTAATTATAAAAATTTTTTGCAGTTAAATTATTGCTTCTTTCCAAAAAATTACGCACCGGCTGATCTGCCCCCATTAGACCAAGTAATGCCGATAAATCCTTGGCTTCAAAATCTGAACCGGCTTTGGCAACTTTTTCCAAAATTTTGGCAACCCCGGTTATTTCTTCTTCTGTTTGCGGCACTTTGCCAACAAAAAGTTCGCGATAAGATTTTAATTTTTCTTGATCCAATTTTTCTCCTGGCTTAAGCGCGTAACGTTTGCCTTGCTCCAGCACAAATTGATAGCCGTCTTCGGGAAAATTAAATTCTTCCAAGTCCTCTGTGTGGTCATCTATCCGTTCAATAAATTTTTGGACGTTCTCAAAACTCATACCTACAGGCTGATAAGCCAAATAAACCATTTCCGCCAAAATTTCTCGATCTTCTTTTGATAGAATATTTCTAATTGGCTGATTGCGAAAAAATTTTGGTTTTAATTCTTTAATTTTCTTTGCCAATTCTTTTTTGCCTCTGGCATCAACGCGACGATAACGTTCAAAAATAATTGGGGTAATGGCATCTAAATCTTGAAGCGCTTGAAAAATCTCTGCTTCATGCTCGGCTGGCTTATAATCATAAATTTGAGCCAACGTGTCAATAACCGTATTGAATTGGTTGGGATATTGGGCAATCAATTTTTTTAAAAAAGGCCAATTGGTGTCAAATATAAAAAGCTTATTAGCTTTGTCAGTCAGAATTTTTTCTTTTAATAATCTTTCAAAAAATTGTTTAAATAAAATTGGCGGCAAATCTTTTTTGCCTAAAAATTTCATTGTCAAAACTCCGCCTTTAACAACGTCAGCTCCCAAAAGTTCTTCTAAAACTTTAGCTGTATAATCATAACGTCTTGCTTGTTGTTCGGGATTTTGAGCTTTTACTAAGCCAACTGACCCGGCTTCAGTCAATTTTCGCAAACCATCTTCACCTTGCAATCGTATTAATGTTTGAGCGGCAAGGGCAACCTTGTCGCCCTCACCTTCGTCTGATTTGGACAAAAGCTGTTCTAAACCCTCAGTGGATCTTTCCAAAATCGCCTTTCGCTGAATTTGTTCTGATTCTGTTTGCGCGAATTGTTCCGGCAAAAATTCACTGACAGCGTGGTCAAGAATCACAGAGATCTTTTCTCTTTGTTCGGTTGGTAGAGAGGCCAAAAAGTTTTCTCTTTCCTCTTCCGATAAAATTAGAGAATATTGTCTTAATAATTTCTCATTATTTCGGCTTGCCGAAACAATTTTTTCCTGATTAGGCAATGGTAAATTATTCAATAATTTTTTCTCAATTCCTAATAATGTTGCTTGAGGTAGTAAATGAGAGGGATTAATTTTGTTAAAATCTTTAGAGGCCTCAATACATTGGCTGGCATTGATTAAGGTTTCTTTTACGTCTTTACCACAAGCAATTTCTAATTTCGCGGCCTGAGCGTATAAATACGCGGCGTGCCTTGGGTCAATTTCTTCAACTTTTTCTGCCTTCTGGCGTAAAATAGTTGTCTGCAAAATTAAATTATCAACTGAACCTTCCGCGTCATTTTTTTTTACGCCGTCCATTTCTTGATAAACATCTTGAATGATTGTAGTATAACGCGCGTCCTTGGTTATATCGCCTAAATCCGCTAAACTCTTTTTTAAATCAAACTGCCGCCGTCGTATATTGGCGCGAGTAGAAATTGCTTCGGTCTCGGTGAGAGTTAATTCTGGAATTTCCAAAATTTCAACTGAATGTGTTTCAGCCAGAGGAGGGAAAAAAGTATCAGGGCGTCTGGTCATATATTTTTGTAATTAACCAATCAAAGTATTTTAATTTCTTTTTACTATGTTGTTTTACCAAACCGTGATAACTGGCGACATTGCGTTGATTTAGTTTGTTTTGTACGCGGCGCCAATTTTTGGTTTTAAGTCGGCGGCCAGTAGGGTAGATTTCTGCCCCCAAGAAATGGATACCGCGCCTCATTGGTACTATTATGTCATTTTTACGATTTATTTCAAGTCCCAGCGAATTTTTTAAGAATAATATTATTTTTTCACGCAATTTTGCCACCTCTGTTCTTGTTGGCGCGATTATGATAAAATCATCGCCATAACGCAGATAAAATTGCGGTTTTAAAGTATGTTTTACAAATCTATCAAATTCATTGAGGTAAATATTGGCAAAAATTTGACTGGTGAGATTGCCAATGGGAATTCCACGGAAGTTTGTTGCTCTCTCTCTCTCTCTCTCTCGTTACCTGTTTCACAGGCATAGCTGTTTATAACCTTTTTAATCAGCCCAACTGCTTTTTCATCTTTAACACGTCGGGAAAGAATGTTAAGCAAAACATCTTGTTTTACGTTGTCAAAAAATTTGGTTACATCTCCTCGCCAAACAAAACTTTTCGGATATTTTTTAAAGAATTTTTGTGTCCGTTCAATCGCGCCAGTCAATCCTTTATTTTTACGACACGACCAAACGTCATAAATAAAAGTGTGGTCGTAAATAGAAACCAGATATTCATACACCAAGCGATGTACTACCCGGTCGCGCACGCTTGCCACCATAATATCTCGGCGCTTGCCCTCTTGAATTATAAAATGCTGATATTGACCATGGGAGTAGCTGTTTTTATTAAGATCCAAATAGAGCCGCCATAGGTTATCTTCCAAATAATATTGGAACTCTTCCAATTCTTTTATCCTTCTTTTTTCTCGGCGAAATTTAAACCAGCTTCGCCAAATATTACTTAAACTGAAGTTAATTTCTATAGGTGCTTTACACATATATTTTCATTCGCTCGGAAATATTTTGAAACATCAAAATATTTCTTTCACTCATTTAAAATATGGAAACATTACCCATAATCAACCAAACTTATGAAGTGTATAAAATAGTGATGGACATAAACAACCACACGGAAAAACGTTGGCGTTATTCTTTGGGAAATAGTTTGGAAAATACAATTTTAGATTGTTTAGAAAATTTTATTATGGCTAAAAATGCCCCCAAACATCTCAAATCAGGTTTTTTGATTAAAGCCAACGCCCAGTTGGAAATAATGACTTTAAAACTCCGCTTATTCTTAGAACTTAAGATTACTAATGAAACTAAAATATTTCAGGTTCAAGCAAAAATTCGCGAAATTGGCAGAATGCTTGGTGGCTGGATAAAATCATTGCAAAATACCTGAACCTCACCGCGGAGCGAAGGCCATTGTCGGAATTCCGATTGCCGGGATCGTTCCTGTTCAAGTTGGCCTGGGCGTTGTCGCGATTCCAGTTGCCGTAACCCAAGTTGCGGGAAAACTAATAATAATATTCGTCCAAACTTTTTAGATAACCGCAGTCAATCCAAAAGCGCGCCTATTGCGCTAGATAAACCCAAAGTGGGTATGAATATTACTTATTACGGTGGGGTTCATGTGTGATAGTTTGCGCCACACAATGTTTATAAAAATATACAAAACAATTTTTGTGTTTTTATTGGCGCTATAACTTTACGGCAGCCCGCCCCA
>CAYHSR010000073.1:0-4388 GCA_964359335.1 uncultured Gammaproteobacteria bacterium
TTCTTGCTATCTTCGGCCAATACTATGCCATTAACAATCACATTTTTAAAAGCTGGCGCGCCTTCATCTTTTTTTTCTTCCCATCTTTTACTCTTTGATATTGATTTTTTCTTTCCGCCAGTCAAAGCAGTGGCTAAAACATGCAAAGTGTAAAACCAACCGCGCGTTTGATCTTGGCCTTCGGCAATAAATTCAGCCGGGAAACCGGCTTCAAATTTTTCTTTGTTATTGTATGGATAATTCATCTGGCCATAAGGCATGGAACCGCTTTCAAACCAACAATCTAACACTTCCGGAACTCTTTTATATTTTTTACCGTCTTTTTCAATTATAATTTTATCTATAACGTGTTTATGCAAATCATCAATTTTTTGCCTGCTGGCTTTCTCCAATTCTTCCGCGCTGCCAAAACAAATTACCTCGCCAACTTCGCTTTTCCAAACAGGCAGTGGAGTACCCCAATAACGATTACGAGAAATTGCCCAATCACGCGCGCCTTCCAGCCATTTTCCAAACCGACCATCTTTAATATGTTCCGGCACCCAAGTAATTTTTTGATTATTCTTTAACAAATTATTTTTTAATTCTACCACTTTTACAAACCAACTATTGGTCGCGTAATTGAGCAGCGGGGTATCACAACGCCAACAATGCGGATAGCTGTGCTCAAATTTTTGTTTGCTGAATAATTTATTATTTTTTGCTAAATACTTAATAATCTCCACATCAGTTTTAGTCGGATCGTCTTTAGGCTTTACTTCCTGACCGGCAAAATCTACCACTTCGTCAATAAATTTTCCTTCCATAGTTACATGTTGCACCCAACCTGTTTTTTCTTGCTGACCCGCTTGATAATCATCCTCACCAAAAGCTGGAGCAATATGAACAACACCTGTCCCATCTTCTGTACTGACAAAATCTGCCTCTATTACTCTAAAACCATTTTCAATATTTTTAAAATACGGAAATAACGGCTCATATTCCAAACTAACCAAATCTTTGGCTGTCAATTCTTTAACCACTTCGTACTCTTTCCCCGACAAAACAACTTCAGCCCTATCTTTAGCCACAATATACAAACCGTCCTCCCCATTAATACTCAATACATAATACTTCATACTCTCACCAACTGCCAATAGCACATTCCCTGGCAAAGTCCACGGCGTCGTCGTCCACGCCAATATATAAATAGGTTTGTCTGTCCCATTAATTTTTAATTCATAATTCTTAATTCTAAATTTGACAACAACCGATATATCCTTCACTTCCTTATACCCCTGTGTCACCTCAAAATTAGACAACGGCGTCACACACCGCGGACAAATATGCATAGCTTTGTACCCTTCATAAATCAAACCTTTATCCCATAACTGTTTAAACACCCACCAAACGCTTTCCATATATTCCTTATCCATTGTTTTGTAATCATTTTCCATATCTACCCAGCGCCCAATACGTTTAATAATTTTTTTCCATTCCTCGACGTAAGTTAACACAGTGTCTCGGCAGGCCTTGTTAAAATTATCAATACCCATCTTTTCAATATCGGCCTTACTTCTTAAATCTAACTTTTTTTCAATAATATTTTCAATCGGTAAACCATGACAATCCCAACCCCATTTGCGTTCAACTCTAAACCCGCGCATAGTCCAATAACGCGGCACCACATCCTTCATCAAAGAAGCCACAATAGTCCCATAATGAGGCAAACCCGTAGCGAAAGGCGGACCATCATAAAAAATATACGGTTTGTCTTCCGGTCGCTCACTAACCGACTTTTCAAAACATTTATGCTCGTCCCAATACTTTAAAATTTCTTGTTCTTGTTGGCTAGAATTGTACATATATTTGTAAAAAATAACAATTTCTATTTTTGGCTTTTCTTCGGTTATGGCCACTCAAAGCAATTGTTTTACTACTTAAAATTATCACACTTAAAATAATTATGCAACACCTAAATCAATTTGCCAAAAAAACTCCTAAAAGCTATAATACTTGTTGCTTAATCTACTTAATTCTTAATCTGCTTAAAAATATGTTATATATCGCTTCTGACCACGGTGGTTACAAACTAAAAAACCGCTTGATTAGATACTTAAAAAACGAATTAAACCAATCGGTTGAAGATGTAGGTCCTTTTGAATATTTAGCGACAGATGATTATCCTGATTATGCTGTACTGTTAGCCAAAAAGGTGGTTAACAACAAAGATAATTTTGGCATTTTGATTTGTGGCACCGGTAATGGTGTTTGTATCGCCGCTAACAAAATTAATGGAGCTCGCGCAATAATCGGTTACAATATAGAAGCAACGATACAGGGTAAAGAACATAATAACGCCAATATTCTCTGTTTGGCTGGCCAAATGCTCACCGAAGACCACGCTATGGCCATTGTAAAAAAATTTTTAGAGACATCATTTAGTAATGACGAAAGGCATGTGAGGAGATTAGAAAAAATAGAAAAAAATAATTAGAATTATGAATATTATTCCTGCTATTTTAGTATCAACTTTTTCAGAATTAAAAAAACAATTAAAACAAGCATGGCCAATATTTCAATATGTTCAGTTGGATATTATGGATGGCCGGTTTGTAAAAAATAAATCATTTAATTATAACGAAAAAAATAATTTAGAAAAATTTTTTAACGAGGAAATAAAAACCAAACTAAAATTTGAATTGCATCTAATGGTAAAAAATCCGATTGAGGAAATCAAAAGATGGAAAAACGTAAAAAATGTTTTTCGGGTGATTTTTCATATTGAATCAAACAATGAACCAATGAAAATTATCGCTGAAATAAAACAAAACGGCTGGCAAATTGGTATTGCCTTGAACCCCAAAACCCCGATAACAAAAATCACACCTTACCTAAATTTGGTTGATATGGTATTATTTATGACAGTTAATCCTGGCAAACAAGGAAATCCATTTATAGAAAAAGTGAAAAAAAAAATCACGCCAATAAACCAATTAACTGATAAACCGATAATCTCGATTGATGGCGGGGTTAATGAAAAAAATATTAAACTTATAAAATCTTGGGGAGTGGATGTGGCTAATGTGGGAAGCGCGTTAATGGGAACGGAAGACGTTGAAAAAGCGTATATTAAATTGAAAAAGCTATGTTAGATTTAATAATAATCGGCGGGTCGGCCGCTGGAGCCAGCGCGGCCATCTACGCGGCGCGTCGAAACTTACAATTCAAACTGATCACCAATGATCTTGGTGGAGAAGTCGCCTTATCCGGCGAAGTCAATAACTGGCCGGGTATTATCAGTATTCAGGGTTACGAATTGGCCAAAAAATTTGCCGATCATGTTAAATATTATAATGTCGATATTATGGAGGGCTGCCGAGTGGAAAGCATTGCTCCCAAAAATAATTATCATCTTGTCGCCACCAAAAATTCTAACGGCGAAAAACAGCAATATAGGACAAAAACCGTAATTATCGCCACCGGCATCCATCCGCGCGAATTAAACTTGCCGGGCGAAAAAGAATTTCGGGGCAAAGGCGTAACTTATTGCACGGTCTGCGACGGACCATTGTTTAAAAACAAAATTACCGCCACCATTGGTTCTGGCAATAGCGCTCTGGAGTCGGCTTTAATGATGACTCATATCGCGCAAAAAGTTTATTTGATCAGCAAATATCCCAACGATCAAAAAAATAATTTTGGGTTTCCGCGCGGTGAAAATATTTTAATTGATAAAATAAAAACCTTATCTAATATAGAGATCGTTTATAACGCCGCGACTACAAAAATTATCGGAGACAAAATGGTTGACGCTATAGAATACACGGATAATTCAAATGTCGAGAACAGGAAAATTGTTGTCCAAGGTGTAATGGTTCATGTCGGCCAAATACCAAACTCGTCTTTTGTTGATTGCATTGACAAAGATAAGATCGGCCAAATCATTGTTGATCAAAAATGCCAAACTAACTGTCCGGGAATTTTTGCCGCCGGTGATGTCACCAACATTCCCTACAAACAAATCAGCATCGCTTCCGGGCAAGGAATCGTTGCCTCTTTAGCCGCGATAGAGTATATTAATAAGTGGCGCGAATAAAATAACAATTAACAAATAGCAAAAACAATATGCCTCCTTTATCATCTATAATCCCCTCTCTACCCTGGTCATTGACTGAGATAATTATGAACGTGGTCGCCGCTTTAGGCGCGATTTTGTTGACTTATGGAATCTTTCTGGAAGCCGAACGCCGTCAAGACGCAGTCTTTGTCGTTGGTTCCGGTTGTCTTTTGGTATACGCTCTATGGATTAGTAATACTATTTTCTCTGTTGCTATGGCCGGATTTATGCTGGCGAGTTTTATTGAATTAATTGAAATTATGTTGGGCCGACATATCCATAGCCAAGA
>CAYHSR010000074.1:0-4376 GCA_964359335.1 uncultured Gammaproteobacteria bacterium
TTAACCGGCAAAAAAGTACCCAAACCAACATGCAAAGTTATTTCCGCGAATTCCACGCCTTTATTTTTTAACTCCTCAATCAACTCTGGCGTAAAATGAAACCCGGCCGTTGGCGCGGCCACCGATCCCTCATGTTTGGCATAAACAGTTTGATATGTTTTCGCAAAACTTTCCACTTTTGACTTTTCACTTTTAACTTCAATATAAGGCGGGGTTGGCACTTCACCATATTTATTCGCCTTAGCCCGCACGCTCATATCGTCTTCATTAAATTGTACTAAAACAGTGCCATCACTTTCTTTGACCATAATTTCACAACCAAAATCCTGCGCAACCATCACCCTCATCCCTAAACGAAGTTTCCTGCCAGGTTTAGCCAAAACTTTCCAAACGCCAAAATTTTCCATCGGCCTAACTAAAAAAATTTCTATTTTTGGCGCGTTTAAAATTTTGTCAGTTAATTTCAATTGGCTTTCTTTTTTGTCGTCAACATCATCAGTATTCTCATCCAACATCACCTGCCCTCTTAATCGCGCTTTAAAAACCTTGGTATTATTCCACACCAACAAGTCGCCTTTGGATAAATACTGAGTGATGTCTTTAAACTGTCTGTGCTGAATTTTCCGCGTCCTTTTGTCGACAATCATTAAACGCGAACTATCGCGCGGGCTGGCCGGCGATTGGGCGATGAGTTCTTTGGGGAGATTGTAATTGAATTCTGAAGTTAGCATTATCTTAAGTATTTATATATATTAGTATTATGCTCGTCTAACGTACTAGCGTATCTCATCTTGCCTTCCGTCCCAGTCATAAAATACCAATAATTATTTTTTTTCGGGTACAGAGCGGCTTTAATAGCAGCCTTGCCTGGATTGCAAATCGGACCGGGAGGTAGGCCTGGATATTTATAAGTATTATATGGCGAATCAATTTGCTGATCTTCGGCCGACACCGCCGGTACATTTTTACCAGTAATATAATTTACCGAAGCGCAAGATTGGAGCGCCCAATTTTGTTCATACCGCCGCCAGAAAATATCAGCCACCATCGCCATTTCCTCTGATGTACGCGCTTCCTTTTCCACCAAACTCGCCAAAGTTAAAATTTGATGCCAACTATGACTGGTCTCTTTTTCAATTTTCTGAATTTCTTGATAATTAAATTCATTATTGCGTTGATACAATAATTTAACAATTATTTCTTGCGCAGTAGCGTCTTTATATGCGCGATATGTTTCAGGCGCCAAATATCCTTCCATACTAACATTATCCGGCCGACCTGCAAAATCATTGGAAACAATTTTGACGCTTTCCTTATCGCCGTAACACAACTTATATCGCTCCGCCGTGGTACTAACCACCGGACAATTTGTATAAACAGTCGCCGGTTTGCCAGTTACCTTATATAAATCAACCGAACTACTGACAAAACCCTTCAACTCTAAATATGTCGCCACCTGTCGCAAATTCCAACCAGGGACAATCGTAATGGTTATTTCTTCCCGACTGACGATTGGCTGAGATGTTAGCATATTTCGTTCACGATAAAAATAAACCGAGGTCGGAATGGCAATTAAAATTAAAATTATTATAAATTTAAAATTCATAAACTAATTTTTTCCGCCACAGGCGGACCGCCCGTAGGGCGGCATTTTTAATCATTCATCTTTCATTAAATAACTCATCAGCCAAACGATACTTCTCCAACGTATCGGTCGGAAACCACTGTCTATTGTGTGTAAAACCAAAAACCTTCCCCTGTTTAGCCAATAGCGCGAAACATTGTTTTTCTATAGAAGAAACTCCGGCGGGTAAAATATCCAACGCCTTTTTGTTAATTACAAACGCTCCAGCATTGATTAAATTACTTGGAGCGTCCTCCCTGGCCGGTTTTTCCACAAAACCGACAATTTTATCACCAACCAAAGTCGCCACGCCAAAATTTTCCACGTCCTCGCGCGGTGTTAAAACCATAGTAATTAAACCATTCTGCCGATGATGAAACTCAACCATCTCTGTTACGGCTATATCCATTAAATTATCACCCCAAATCAAAACAAACTTATCTCCAACCTGTTCCGAGGCCTGTTTAACCGCTCCGCCAGTGCCTAATGGTTCAGATTCAACGGAATAAGATAAATTAACGCCCAACTGACTGCCGTCGCCAAAATAATCTTTAATCTTATCGGCAAAAAAACTAACGGCTAAAATTATATCAACAATGCCGTGTTTTTTTAAATTCTCAATCGCCCATTGCATAATCGGCTTGCCTTTGATCGGTAAAAGCGGTTTGGATGTTTTGTCAGTCAACGGACGTAGACGCGTTCCCAGCCCTCCAGCTAAAATAATGGCTTTCATAGAATTTATTTAATTACACAAGACTGCTAATTGCGCCAGCGATTAGCATAACTACAAATGGCACAACTGTCCCAATCAAAAAACCAACAATGATATCGCTGGGATAGTGGACACCACTATAAATCCTGCCCCAACACACCCACAGTGATAATAATAGAAATAAAATAACATTAAAGAATGAGCGAGAAAATACGATTATCATCAAAAGTACCGCGCAGGTCATTGCGTGATCTGACGGCATGGATTTCCATTTTTCAAATAATGGCGTGAATAATGACTTGACTTTATTCTCATAAAAAATATACGGACGGGGCCGCTTAATCATCGCTCCGACCAACAAATTTATTATCCAAGAAAAAAACCACAACTGAATAAATAACGGCACAATCCTCAAAATTAACCAAGGTAATGACGCGTGCCTAAAATTAACAGAATAATAAAGAAAAGGCACAATAATTATCATTATAAACAATAAAAAACGCGCACCAAAAAAACCCAAAACATCTAAGGCATTATTCTTGCCGACTAACCCATTAATTTTAAAAAACAATTTATGATCCCAATTCATAATAGTGAGAGTATTTTAGCAATTTTATTGATTTTTTGCAACCCTTGAAAAAAACGCGAAAGATGCTATAATTCAGAACAATCGCGCCCATAGCTCAGTGGTTAGAGCACCGCCCTTATAAGACGGGAGTCGATGGTTCAAGTCCATCTGGGCGCACCAAACTGGACTTATCATATTTATAAAAAATAAGTTATTAAATTAACACATTTACTTATGGAAAAAATTAAACCAAACAATGAACAAGTAAAAGAAAAAGAGCAGGCAATATATGAAAGACATAAACGGGAGTTTAAAAGCGCTTATCCAGCTGTTTTTGAAGCTTTAGAAATTGCCGGAGTTCATCCTGATAAAGATCCAAATACAACAATAAATCCATATTTTCAATATTATAATGTTGATGCCGATGAAACAACAAAAAAAGTTAAGGATGATTTCCGCAATATTGGCGAACATTGTATTTGGGTTGGTATTTGCGCGAAAAAAATCGCCGATAAGTTAATGGAAGCCGATTTTATTGATCATAGCCAGCGAACAAAAATAATTGAGCGTGCCTTGATCCATGACGCCAACAAGGGCTTTGAAGTAATGAGAAGAAATTTTGCCAACCTTGTTAAGAGCGGCGTTATTAAAATTCATGAACAATTACCATTAACCTACTCGCCAGAATCATACGAAACAATGAGTCAAATGATAATAAATAGCATAGATGACAAGAAAGACGCGCGAGAAATATCAGAATTAATAAAAATATCCGGAAAAGAAACTGGTCATAATAGTTTAAAAGATTTCGTGATAATAAACGACAATGGTGCTGTAGTTTTAAATCCTGAAAGAAACATAGAAGAAATAGTCGTGCATCTTAGCGATGATATGACAACATCTCCACTGACTGACGGAGAATTAACCAGAGCGGGTGTGAAAGATAAAAATGTGGCTATTAAGCATACTATTTTTGTAAATGTTTCAGATAGAATGTTGCACGGACATTTTCCTCGTCGTTATGATTTCTTATACAATGAAGGATTCGGATTTGACAATAACGGTAAGATGATTGAGTTAAAAAAAGATTTTTATGATACGGAAAAAAGAAAACAATTAAACAATTTGAAATCATACGCCGAGTGGCAAATTGAGGTGGCCAACATGATTTTTCAATATTTAAAAAACCAGATTGATAGAGATAATAAAAGTCCTATGAAAGCTGATCAGTTTATTGTTGATATAGTAAATAATTAATAGTATGGTAATTCTCAATCATCTAAAATCGTCCTTCGCTACGCCAGGTTTAAATTTCCGCGCCCAAGGTGTTTCTAGTTTTTCCAATAAATTAAATACAGCCATTAACAGTAATTTTCACGGTTTGGGAGTACTTAAAAAAAATACCGCGACAGTTGAACAAGAGGAATTAAATAAAACCACGCCACGGGCCCCATATCGGGCAGGCGGTAACC
>CAYHSR010000075.1:0-4372 GCA_964359335.1 uncultured Gammaproteobacteria bacterium
ATATTTTGGCTACATTTAGAGTAAATTATACTGTTATTGTAGCACAATTCCGATTATCTTTTAAGTGGATAAGTGGTGGTATTTGGCGACAGACCCTAAAATAATAAATCTTGTAATTTAAGCGAAGTCAATAATTTCCTTTTTTTCGCCAATTCTTTCGCCGCCATAATTAACCACGGAACCAAAGCGCCTTTTTCAACCGACGTAATAGTTTCTTTTTTTCTTACCAACGCAATCCAAAAATGGAATCACCGCCGATGACTAAAATATTTTTCATAACAAAATTTTTATATCATCCAAAAATTTATCTTTATTCTCAAATAAAAGTGTCTTCAATCCAGCTCCTTCGGCAACTTTGATTTTATTTTGGGAATTATCAATAAACAGTGTTGTGCCGGCGTCCACGCCCATTTTATTTAGAATAATTTTAAAAATTTCTACTCCGTCCTTTTTTTGTAAGTTCACACATTCATCGCAACTAAAAACCTGAACGGGAAAAAATTTGTTTAAATCATATTTATTACGAATATGACCCCTCATCACCGGAGACAGATCGGACAGCAAGCCAATTTTATAAACGCCTTGCAACCGCAGGGCGATATCCATCACTTCCGGCCACAATTCATACGAATCCAAATACGCTTGCGATAAACTCTTTGGGTTAATAGACGGATTTTCAACTAATTTAAAATAGTTCATGATTTTACGCCAAAAAACTTCGTCGTCATACTTGCCGCGGTAGAAATCATCGTACACCCCTACCACTTCCTTAATAATTTCTTCCGGCGTCATCATTAAACGCTCCTGTAATTTCTTGGAAGCAAATGGTTCTGCTTCGCGGCAACACACCCCGCCCCAATCAAAAATAACGGCTTTTATTTTATTTTTGTCAATAATCATATTAAACTGCCCGCACTGTCCGCGGCGCCACCACCTCGCCCTTTAAAAGTTTTTCTAACCCTTTTACCTTGCCGATTGTTGATAATTTTTTGGCAATTTTTGAAAATTCTTGCAAAATTAAATTAATCTGCTCTTTTTTGTGGCTATAACTCATCATAATTGAGCTGTTGAAAAGAATGCCGGCTTTATTCATCTCTTGATAAATAAAGGTCTTCCAGACCCGCGCCTCATAATCGTCTGGGATGTTGATTTTCATTACCGGATGGGGACCATAACCAACAAACTTTACTGGTAAACGGTCTTCAAAACAAATCCTGTTTCCTTCTTTAATCAAATAATCCCCCATTTGATGCAAGTGCTGCTGAACATCGCCGAATTCTTTCATTACTTTAATGGTTTCAATCGACGCCACCACACTTGGCACAAAACCGCCAAAAGTAGTGGAAACAAAGATCTCGTCCATCCGTTTCATAAATTCGGCCTTGCCGGCAATGATGGAAATTGGATAACCGTTGGCCACGGCCTTGCCAAAACACGCCAAATCCGGCACCACGTTAAAATATTCCTGCGCACCGCCTAAAGCCCAGCGGAAACCAGTGATCATCTCGTCAAAAATTAAAATTGCTCCATTCTTGTGGGCAGCGGCTTTGACTTTTTCTAAAAATCTGCCTTGCGGCTTGTCTGAAGAAACTGGCTCCATAATAACGGCGGCAATCTGACTGTGATAGTCATTAAAAATTTTTTCTAAAGAAGCGACATTATTATAAACAAAATCATGAGTCAGTGTTTTAATCAAGGCCGGAACCCCGGAATTGCGCCCTTCTTTGTTACAAATGCTCCAATCCTGAAAACCGTGATAACCGCATTTGGCAATATGATTGCGTCCGGTAATATATCTGGCTAAACGTACGGCGCCGGTGGTGGCCTCATTGCCGTTCATCAAAAATCGGCTCATTTCGGCGCAAGGCACCACCTCTTTTAAAAGACGGGCCAATTCTAATTCTTTAGGCGAGGGCAAGGAAAAAATAGTCCCCGATTCAATCTGTTTTTTAACCATTCGATCTATCCTTTTATTTGCATAGCCTAAAATCATCGGCCCCAAAGCCAAAACCATGTCTAAATATTTTTTTCCTTCCATATCCCAAAAATAACAACCGTTGGCCCGAGCCACCGCCACCGGAGTCACGCCAATTACATATTGATTGGGATTCTTGCTTAACGTTTGCGAACAAGAAGGAATATATTGAGCGCATTCTTTTAAATATTGTTTTTTAATATTCATATTTTCATCTAACTCTAAAATATTAGTTGGACGGCGCACCGCCCCCTTCATTTGAAATGCTTTGGATTCCTAATCCGCCGGCCAAAAATAATCTATCTCTCTTAAAGCCATCATAAATTTATTTAAATCTTTGGCCCAAGTCTTATTTTTTTCCTCGTACACACTCCTTAAAACAAAAAGCAATTTTACCAAAAATTCATCTTTGAGTAAAATAGGCATTGATTTTAATTCCTTTTCGGAAAAAAAATTAATTTTTAAATAATCTTCCAAAAAAACATCTTTTAACTGCCGGGCGCACCGCTTAATTTCATTTTCAGTCCGAGGAGCGGAGACGAAAAATTGCCGGCCAAAACGATAAAGGGCAAAAGCCGCATCCCGCGCTTGCTGGCTGATCCGGACGGCGTCAAAATCAATAATGGCCGCGACTTCATCTTTTACCATTAACACATTATGCGGATGCAAATCCGAATGAATTATTTGACGAGGCAACGGCTCTAAATCGGCTAATCTATCTTTCACTTCTTTTATTAAATTTTTAATAAAAGGAAGCTCGGCCAAAAAAAGCTCCTCCTCTTCTGATTGCCGCCCCCTTTCTTGAATAATTACTTCTATCTTTTTAAAATCAGCCGGGGTATAACTTTTAATCTTATTAAAATAAACCGCTGAATTCAATGAATTGAGCTCGTCAATTTTTTGCGTAAAATCCGCGCTTAAACAATTAAACACCCGATGTATCCCCCCAATGGCTCGCGCCACCGCCGCAAAACTCTTAAGATTCGCCTTAAAATGATTACTGTTAATAAACTGAAAAACCGCCTGCGGACCGTCAACGGTTTCCTTGAAAAGTTCTCCTTTTTTGGTTTTTACCAACTGGCTGACCAGTGCTCCACTATTTTTTAATTCAACCAACAGCCCCAAATAAAAATCAATCAATTCTTTGGCTTGCAGGGATTTAAAACGCCTCAAAAGAATAACTTGACGACATCCGTCAACTTCTATTTCTATTTTAAAATTGTTGGAATTTATTTCCGCGCCATCCAGTTGGGCAACAGAAATAATTTTATAATTTCCAAAATACCAATCCAGCGCCCCACGAAATTCTTTTTCTCGCTCTCTTAAATTGACGGGCAAATAACCAATCGCTGACTGAGAAAAATTGTCCTGTTGAAAAAGAGTGATGCCCATATTCCTAAAAAGAGAACATTAATTCTGAATTTGCGTCAAGCGTGATTAATTGAATATCCAAATCCACGTCCGGGCTCCGATGCAAGACGCTAAATTCTATTGAATTGCCGATTGGCAAAGGTGAACCATGCCAAATACCGGCCGCCAAAGTAATGCCCTGCCGGCCGTTGCTAATAAAGGCCTCTAATTGACTCGGGTCAAAATCATTCTTACCCGCTTCCGCTATCTTCGCTTCGCCCACCACCACTAAAAAAGGAGATTGACTTAAAGGAATAAAGGTCTGTGTGCTGTTACGATGCCTTTCCAACTTTTCCACCTTAAGCGGCCGCTGGTTGCTATAGAGTAAATCAATCACCGGCCGGCCTCCTTGAAAATCCGGCGCCGAAACATCAGCCCATCTTTGGATTTTATTTTTATCAGCCGGTTCGGCTGGCAGTCCAATTACCTGACCGTACTTGGCAAAACTGTCTGGTGTTAATTGTTTAACATTTAATATGATACTCATACAATTGTTGCTATGGCGCCGTAACAATGTCGAATTGACAGATGTCGATGAATATTAAATCCATTTTTATTAATTCCTTGGGGGTCAAGATAGCGTCCGGTATAAATCCGGTCGCCGTTGTGGTCGGTGTCACTGCACCAGATAAAATCATGCGGCCAGAGTTTCTCGCCGCCGTTGGCAAAATAATAAGCGAAGAAAGTGAAAACAGTCAAGACGGCGCTTGGAAAGGCGGCTGGCTTAGGCAAGCAATATAATGCTTTTTGGGGCTCAATCCCCCGGGTGGACGGAATCACTTTTTTAGCCACCAAATACCACCGATGTCTTAATGTCGTTTGGCAAGCAAATTTCTCTTTTAAATACCAATCTTGATTATAAAGGCAGGGCTCAAATTTAGCCGGATTGACACCAAAAATTGACCGCAAATAATTGATTGATAAACGACGGCCCCGAGCATCTTTTTTAATCCCCAAGATTAGTATAAAATCCTGATGATGTTTTTT
>CAYHSR010000076.1:0-4294 GCA_964359335.1 uncultured Gammaproteobacteria bacterium
TAACACCGCGCAATAAAATACCGGCATTATCACCTGCTTGGCCTTCTTTTAATTGCTTGTTAAACATTTCAATACCGGTAACAACTGTCTTGGCATTTTCTTTGCCCAAACCAACCATAGCCACTTCATCATTAATCTTAATCTGACCACGCTCAATCCGACCGGTAACGACTGTGCCGCGGCCTTCAATGCTAAATACATCCTCAATTGGCATTAAAAAGGACTTGTCAATCGCGCGTTCCGGCTGAGGAATATAAGAATCCAAGGCCGCCATTAAATCCATAATTGGCTTGGCCGCGGCAACATCAGACGGATTTTCTAAGGCCTTAAGAGCGGAACCGCGAATAATTGGAGTTTTATCTCCTGGAAATTTATATCTATTCAGTAAATCTTTAACTTCTTCTTCCACCAAGTCAATCAATTCCGGATCAGATACTTGATCAATTTTATTCAAAAATACCACGATGTAAGGTACGCCTACCTGGCGAGCTAACAAGATGTGTTCTCTTGTTTGAGGCATAGGACCATCGGCGGCGGACACAACCAAAATAGCGCCATCCATCTGAGCGGCGCCGGTAATCATGTTTTTGACGTAATCGGCGTGACCTGGACAATCAACATGCGCGTAATGGCGATTATCCGTTTCGTACTCAACATGAGCGGTGTTGATAGTGATACCACGAGGTTTTTCCTCTGGCGCTGAATCAATTTCATCAACGCTTTTATTTTGCGCTACCTTGCCTGCCGCGGTTAAAACTTTCAAAATCGCGGCGGTAAGAGTGGTTTTACCATGGTCAACGTGGCCGATAGTACCGACATTAACGTGTGGCTTGTTTCTTACGAATTCAGCCATATTAGTTAGACTTATTCGGCACTACCCCGAGTGGTCGGGACAGATTTGTTATCCAGCCGATAAAATATACTTTAAATAAAAAATGATAATGAATAATGTCTATTTATAGCAAAAAGATTAACTTAACGGCTGGAGTATAACAGAAAACCAAAAAAAAGGCAAGTGGATAAATAGCGCTGTCGCCGAATTGTCATTTCGATCCGCCCGGGGCGGATAGAAATCTCTGTCTTTATAAACTCAATTTATACCGGCTCTTCCAAAAATTCGTTATCATCATCAATAATGTTGTCTAACGACTCTTCTAAAAAATCTTTATTCTTACTTTCCGCTTTACTTTCTTCGTTTTTAGCCATCATTGCGCCTTCAAAACGACTGTCAGAAACGTCTTTCACTTCCATTTCCGGCAACTCCACACGTTCCGAACCGGACTCTAAATCATTGTGTTCAAAATATAATGGCTCGTCTTTTGTGGCGGAATCATTTTCCTCGCCTTCAACCACAAAGCCATCTCTTTCCAAATCATCAAAATTAGTTTCCTCATTTAACGATCGATTATCTTCTCCGTCGTCCGGATCATTTATGTCGTCATCTAATATATTATCCTCTAAATCTAAACTACCTACCGCCGGTTTTGTATCAAGGTCTAAATTTTGAAAAAAATCATCTTCACTAATTTCGTCATCCAACTCATTGAAATCATCGGCGAAATAATTTTTATCAGAAGCGAGATCATTGTCGCGATCATACCCGTCATCCGATCCTTCATACCATTCTAACGAATCGCTGTTATTTTGCGCCCGCCACAAAGATATATCGCGGTTGATTTTTTCCATCATTTCGTTCTCGTTTAATCCACGCACCGATTTGGTATGGCTAAGCAGACGCTCATAATTACCAGAGTCCATTACAACAAAGAGTTCGTCCGACTCACTGTCCGGCACCACCGCCCGATCGCCCGTCCGGCGAATCAACAGAAGGAGTTTGGAAAATTGATTTGAATTCATAAAATGTTATATTTGTTGTTATTTTATCACTCTGGCAGAAAAAGTCAAATGCGGCAGTCAGCGCTCATGATACAGACATAATAATGCAAAAAAAATAACCGTTCCACGCTAGATTTAATGTATTTGGACAAAAAGTATCTATATCAACAAAGCCTTTTTATATTTGTGAAAAAATGAAATGTTCGCGTATAATTTTTTACGTTTTTTAATATTGACAAAACAAATTTATCTGCTACAATATATTTATTATTTAATTCATTTTTTAATACTATGAAAAAAATATCATTTTTCATTTTCGCGTCTATTTTATTAATTTTCACCGCTGGTTGCGAGGTTAATCTGGCAAATCTTGACTTATCCAAATTTAGCGTTGGACAAGTTAAGCAAGATCTCGCCAAATTAAAAAAGAACGGCGGCAACGCTAAATTGGTAATTCAAAATGGCAAACCAGATACTTATAAAACAGCGCAAATATACCAACAACTAATTAAACCAACGCCAAAACCAAAACCAACTCCAACTCCGAAGCCAAAGCCAACACCTGTTCCAACTCCTACTCCGACCTATTCTTTGTCAACCTCTGCCTCAACAGTTAGTGAGGGTAATACAATAACTATTACTTTAATTACCAAAAATGTAGCTAATAGCGTCAATGTGCCTTATACAGTAAGTGGAATTTCTAAAACTGATCTAAGCTCCGGTTCTTTAACTGGCAATTTCAAAATTAGTGGCAACAAAGCCGCGCAAACATTTACTTTTGCCAATGATAAGGCAACCGATGGCGTGGAAAAAATGCTGTTGTCGTTAAATAACGGCAAGGCCAAATTAAGCGTAACGATAAATGATACTTCGGTAACACCAGCGCCGACTCCTACGCCTACTCCAACGCATACTCCAACGCCATATGGCACTACTTATTATATCCGCGTTAATGGCGGTGATGCTAGCCAGTGCACAGGTTTAGCCAATGTGGCTTATTCTGGCGCTGGCGCTAATCAAGCTTGTGCTTGGAAACATCCATTTATTGCTTTACCTCCTGGGGGAACTGCAAAAATAAAAGGCGGTGATACTTTAATTATCGCCGATGGTTCATATAAAATGGGACATGGCGCTCCTGAAACAAGCGCCTGCGAATCAGCCTATTCTTATGACTGCATAATGAAATCAATTCCTTCTGGATCCAGCGCGGATAAACCAACTAGAATTCTGGGCGCTAATTACAATAATGGTTGTTCTTCCAAACCAGAGCTATGGGGTTCGGGCCGGCCTTGGGCAATGATTGATATGAATGGCTCTAGTAACGTGGAACTGCAATGTTTAGAAATTACCGACCACTCCCAATGCGTGGAAGATCATACTGGCGGTATCGCCTGCAACAGAAACAACGCGCCATTTGGCGACTGGGCGCCAATTGGTATTAGAGCGTCTGATTCCAAAAATGTTCTCTTAAAAAACCTTGATATTCATGGCTTGGCGCACAGCGGCGTTTATGCTGGTCGTCTAACTGATTGGACAATCCAAAATACTCGTATTGCCGGAAATGGCTGGGCTGGCTGGGATGGAGATATTGATGGCGATGATAGCAACAAGGGCACTATCAAATTTAAAAACGCCACAATAGAATGGAATGGTTGTGGAGAAACTTATCCCAACAAACAACCAATAGGTTGTTGGGGGCAAGATGCCGGCGGTTATGGCGATGGTCTTGGAACAGGCGACACTGGTGGAAAATGGATAATTGAAGATTCAAACATATCACACAATACTTCTGACGGACTTGACCTGTTATACACTCGCCAACCAGGTGCCAGCGTGACTGTTACCAGAGTTCACGCCGAAGGCAATGGTGGCAATCAAATAAAAACCACCGGCAACGCGACAATTACAGACAGTGTTTTAATCGGTAACTGTGGATATTTTACTGGTAAATCGTTTACTTATAATAACAATAATTGCCGCTATCTCGGCAATACTGTCAATATGAATTTTGGTGATTATGGCAGTACTATTACATTACTAAATAATTCTATTTATGGCGAAGGCGATTGTTTGGTAATAGCGGAAAAAAGCAGTGGTTCCGGCACGGTCAATTTATATAACAACGCTCTATATGGGGATACCGACTATTGGCAAAAATCCGAAAAAAGCTGCTATTTCTGGTCCGATGGCAATA
Organism: uncultured Gammaproteobacteria bacterium; assembly: GCA_964359335.1. Classification (GTDB taxonomy): domain Bacteria; phylum Patescibacteriota; class Patescibacteriia; order Magasanikbacterales; family GWA2-37-8; genus CAYHSR01. The sequence goes on from CAYHSR010000076.1 coordinate 4,031, forward strand.
TCAAATTTAATCATGATTATAATGTTGTCTATAATGTAAAGGATGATTCAAATATCTGCGCGGCTGGTTCACATAATCTCTGCAACACCGATCCGCAATTCAATTCAGTGTCTAAAACAGCCGGCTTTGATTTTAAATTAAAATTAACTAGCCCGGCGATTGATAAAGGCACTAATTTATTCGGCGTCACCGCTCTTGATTATTTAGGCAACAAAAGACCTTTGGGGAATGGCGTGGATATCGGAGCGTATGAAATGAAGTAAT
>CAYHSR010000077.1:0-4234 GCA_964359335.1 uncultured Gammaproteobacteria bacterium
GGTACAATCTGAGACCGGCGGTGATAAGATTATAACTCAATATGAAATGAAGTCGGTGGAAGCGGCTGGGGTGTTAAAGTTTGATTTTTTAGGAATTAGAAATCTATCAATTTTAGGAAAAGCGGTGGAGATTGTGGAAAAAACAACCGGCCAGAAGATTGATGTTTATAATTTGCCATGGGATGATAAAAAAACTTTTGCGATGCTATCGCGCGGGGAAACGATGGCGGTTTTTCAATTATCTAGTTCCGGCATGACACGGTATCTGAAAGAATTAAAGCCGAAAAGCTTGCTGGATATTATGGCGATGGTGGCTCTTTATCGTCCAGGTCCGATTGAATCAATTCCCGATTATATTAAACGTTCGCAGGATCCATCTTCTATCACTTATCTTGATCCGCGAATGGAAGAATACTTAGATCAGTCCTTGGGATTAATCGTTTATCAAGACGATGTTTTGTTAACCGCGATAAATTTGGCCGGATATAATTGGGAAGAAGTCGATAAATTTAGAAAGGCCATGGGAAAAAAGATTCCAGAGGAGATGGAAAAACAAAAAATTAAATTTTATCAAGGGTGCCGCGACCATGGCACTTTACCACCGGAAAAGATTGACACTCTTTGGCATTTAATTGAACCATTCGCTGCTTACGGTTTTAACAAAGCGCATGCCGCCAGTTATGGCGTAGTCGCTTATCAGACCGCTTACATGAAGGCCAATTATCCGATTCAGTATATGACAGCCGTGTTGATCGCGGAAAGCGGCGATATAGATAAGGTGCCAAAATTTATTCATGAATGTGAACGGCAAGGCATCGCGGTTTTACCGCCTGACATTAATGAGAGCTTTAAAAACTTCGCGATGATTGAAGCGAAAGACGGCGGTCAGGCGCACATCCGTTTCGGGTTGAATGGAATTAAGAATGTCGGCGAACATATTGCCGAGGTTATTTATCGCGAAAGAAAAAATAATGGCAGTTACCAGTCGCTGGAAGATATATTACAAAGAGTGTTGGATAAAGATTTGAATAAAAAATCTTTGGAGTCATTGATTAAGTGCGGGGCGTTGGATTGTTTTCATTTCGATCGCGGTTTGTTGCTATCCAATAGTGAAAATATTTTAAATTTTGTTAAACAAATTCACGAACAAAAAAATAGTCAACAAAATTCTCTGTTTGCCAATACGGCTATTGATATGATTAGCAAAGTTCGTTTGGATCCGGCGCCAAACGCGACCATGGACAATATTTTGCTTTGGGAGAAAGAATTGTTGGGTTTGTATATCAGCGACCATCCTTTTAAAAAATTACAAAGTATAATGGCAACCATGATCACTCCATTGGGTGATTTGGAAGAACAATCGCGAAATAAGTGGGTGGTAGTGGCCGGGATAATTGATAGCGCCAAAAAGAAAATTACCCGCAGCGGCAATCCGATGATGATTGTAATAATTGAAGATACTTCCGGCAGTTATGAATTATTGGTATTTCCTAAGACCTATGAGATCACTAAAGATGTTTGGGTGGAAAAAAAATTTGTTTGCGTCGTGGCGCGCACTTCTAAAGAAGAAGGGGATGACAAATTATTTGTGGAGAAAGCGTACGCGTTGACACCGGATAACGCGTTGGAGTTGGTTGGTCAATTAGGGGAAGTAAAAGCCCAGCATTATGACTCCACAACCCCGATGCGAATCCGGGACTATGGAGCCAGCGAGGCAAAACAATTAAACAATTTAACAATTAAACAATTTAACAATTCAGATTTCACCATCACTCTCACCAAATCTCAAGTTCGTCAATTCGGCGAACAAATTAAAGAAATTTTGCGCAGGTATCCGGGCGACAAACAAGTTTATTTGGATGTTGAAGGGACGAAGATTAAGACGTCGTTTCTGATTCAGGATGGTGGTGAAATTGAAAATAATGTTAAAAAAATATTAACAGAGTAGACGTTTGTCATTCCCGCGAAGATATGTTTTATGTTTCATGATCACAGTTTCCAATTCGGATCCGCCTGAATTTTTTTCCAATCAGTAGAATTCTTTTTTAGCGCGTGATAGTAGCCAGCGACAGCGATCATAGAGCCGTTGTCCATACAGTATGCTGACTTCGGAAATCGGACTTCGGACTTCGGAAACTGATCTAGTATTTCTTTCCGCAAGGTTTCTCGCAATTTTTTGTTAGCGGAAACTCCACCGCTTAAAATAATTGTTTTTGGCTGATATTTTTCGGCGGCGTTAATAGTTTTTCCAACTAATACATCAATTATTGCTTGTTGAAACGAAGCGCAAAAGTCGCATAAGTTAAAAGTTCTACCAATATTATCGCGAAGCCAATATAAAGCCGAAGTTTTTAATCCGGAGAAACTAAAATCCCAGTTCTTATTATTTAACATCGGTCGAGGAAATTTAATCGCGGTGTGGTTTCCTTTTTCTGCCAGTTTAGATATTTCCGGTCCACCAGGATATGGGAGCCCCAACAGTTTCGCCACCTTATCAAAACATTCTCCGGCCGCGTCATCTTTGGTAGCTCCAATCCGCTTGTATTTTCCCTGTTTAGAAATATAGATTAACTCGGTGTGTCCACCGCTGGCAATCAAGGCGATAGCCGGATATTGAATTTTATTCTGTCCGATTTCAACCGAATAGATATGACCTTCTAAATGATTGACGCCAACCAAAGGAATATTCCAGACATAAGCCAAGGTCTTGGCTGCTTCTAGACCAACTAATAGTCCTGTAATTAGTCCTGGACCAATAGTAATCGCAATCGCGTTCGGTGTAGGTCTTTTTTTTAAAATTGCCTCAATTAGCGGCACAATTTTCTCCGCGTGCATTCGGCCGGCAATCTCCGGCACTACTCCGCCGTATTTTTTATGAATATCAATTTGCGAGGCGGTGATTTCTTTTATTACAAAATGGCCTTGTTTTGAGCAATCAAGCAAGGCCACCGAGGTATCGTCGCAGGAACTTTCAATTCCGAGAATTATCATATAACATGTTACATATAATATGGAACAAGATAGCCTTTTGTTTTATGTTTTATACTTCATGTTACATGTTTATTGTCGTTTTGGCAAATATAGCTCTTGACAAAGCATTAGCACATAGTATATACTAAGTATATATAAAGTATATAATACAAAAAATATGAGAACAGCTGTAATAAATATAAAAATTGATCCTAAAGTAAAAATTAAAGCGCAAAAAGTCGCTTTGGATTTAGGTTTCAGTCTAAGTTCAATAATAAATGGTTATTTAAAACATTTTATTAAAACCGAAACGCTTTATTTTACCACTCAGCCGGAAGAGCTGACTGATTATTTAATACAAGCGTTGAAAGAATCAAAAAAAGATATTAAGAAAAATAATGTATCTCCCGGTTTTTCAACCACAAAAGATGCTATCGCCTGGTTGAACAGGAAATAATATGTTGATCAAATTCAGTAAAAAATTTGATAAACATTTTAAGAAAATTCCGAGCAACGTTAAACTGGCTTTTGAGGAGAGGTTAACCATTTTTATTGAAAATAAATTTTCTTTATCATTAAGCAACCACAAATTACATGGCAGATATAGCGATTATAGGAGTATAAATATTACCGGTGATTAGCGAGTCATTTTTAGCGAATATCAAGACGGTGAATTGATTATCTTTGAAATGATAGGTACGCACAGCGAACTTTATAAATAAAATTTGACTCAAAAAAACTTCCAAAATAATTTAGAAGTTTTTTTTATATCTAACTCGATTGTTCATATTTTTTTTGTTAAATATTGTGTGTCAGGGGAGGGGCTCGAACCCTCGACCTCGGGGTTATGAATCCCGTGCTCTAACCGGCTGAGCTACCCTGACGGATAATTTAGGATTTGCGACTCTTTGACATCAATATTATAATATTTTTTATATAAAGTCAACATTAATAGTGATTATATTACACCTTGACTTTTTGGGAAAAACATATATAATATTCATATGTTTTACGTTTACGTCCTACAAAGTAATCGGGATCATACTACATATATTGGTTATACAGAATTTAAAATAATTTTTTCGCCGCTATCGTCTAATGGTTAGGACACCACGCTTTTCCTCCAGAGGAGGATCAGTCTTTGGCGCTACAAATGTATTTAGGTTCTCACCCTTCGGGTGACCACCCGTAGGGTGGGATTCCCGTTTGTGCTACTAAACGGGTTTTACCATCCGCGTACTGTTGGGAAAGCTCAAAGGTTAGC
>CAYHSR010000078.1:0-4182 GCA_964359335.1 uncultured Gammaproteobacteria bacterium
AACTATTGTCAGATCAGGATTTCCATTTTTAACCATTTTTTCAACATGCCAACCGGGATAAAAATTTATTCTGTTTTTTTTTAAGTTATCAGAAATCGGCGGAAAAAATCCGGCGTCACTGCCAGCCACCTCATGACCATTATTTTTAAAAGCAATGGCCAACGCGCCCATGGCTACGCCGCAAATGCCGATAAAATGGATTTTCATAAAGTATTTTTTAATTCCTCCAAATCGTTTTTCCATTTTTCTCCATCAAACCATTCCAATCCTTTAAATTGCAACTTATAGATGTCGGTTGGGCGAGAGAAAGAGCCAAGGTAAATATATTTTTTGTTATTTTCTTTAGTGTATACAATTGCCTTAGTCATCATACCCATGCCCATATCTTTATTAGTATTTTTTAGATTATAGAAAGGATAAGAATAATGTATTAATTCATTAGTCTCTATCGCGATGCAATATCCTTTGTTTTCACTATCCTGAGAATACACGAAGACAATATTAAAATTAGAATTCTTTTTGTCAGTCATCAACTCTTTTATTTTATTGGCGCTAAAAATTTTATCTCCAAATTTGATAGTATAAAAGTCTTTTCCCATTTTATGGATAGACCAATGATAGCCTGAATATGGAATGGCTCGCGTTTGTGTTTGTATATTGTTTGTTTTTTTTAATATTCTTCTGTTTTCACTGGATAATTCAAATTGGTCTAAATCGATTCTTAAACTTATAGTTTGATACAGGCTTCCTTTAATTGTTCTGGTAAAAAGATAACCATCATTATATAGAGAGTTTATATTTTTATCAGAAAAATCATTAACTATTTTACTATCCCATTTTAAATAACCCATATATTATTTAGAGCTAACCCAAATTGCCAGTATTACCGCAAAAGATTGTATTAGCCAAAAACGCATCACAATTTTTTCTTCACTCCAGCCGTGAAATTCAAAGTGATGGTGTAAAGGAGCCATTTTAAATAGACGATGACCCAACAGTCGTCGGCAGAATACTTGCATAATAACCGTAATCGCCTCTATATAAAAAATAAAACCCAGCAAGGGAATTAAGATTATTCTATCAATGGCGATGGCGTTAATTGCCAGTAAAGTGCCCAAGGCTAATGAGCCGACATCACCCATCTGAAAACGAGCAGGTTTGATATTAAAATAAGTGTAAGCGATTAACGTCCCCACCACTGTCGCGTCCAACAACGCGAACGAAGCTCGACCATTCATCCAACTAATGATAGTGAGACCGGCAAAGGTGGCCATTAATGATCCGCCGGCTAATCCATCCAGACCATCAGCGACATTAACCGCGTTGGCGGTAAACATCACAAACAGAATAATGATTGGCACAATTAGCCAGCCAACCGCCAGATGTCCGTCAAATGGTATCCAGATGCTATGCCAAATAGTTGATAATTTAAAATAAATCCACCAGGCCGGAATGGCGCCGGCAATAAATTGAAAAAGAAGTTTTTCATGAACTTGAATTCCTTTGCCTGGGTGCGAACCAATCGCCGCCGTAAGGTGTCGAAAAACGGCCCAAGGTAAAGTTAAGAAATGCCAAATTCTTATTGACCATTTTTTATGAATTTTAACCAAATTCCAAACCTGGCTTAATTTTCTCAAACGACGTTGATGTCCAAAAATATTCAGTAAATCATCAATCGCGCCCAATAAGGCCGAAACACCCATCGCCGCAATCGGCACATAAGTATTTTCCCGGTTCCAATTAAAAATTAAAGTCGCGATAGTTACTGTTAAAACCACTACTAATCCGCCCATAATCGGCGTGCCGATTTTTTGTTTACGTTCTTTACCTCGTAAAGTAAAATCAAATTCGTTTCGGCGAGTGATGTTAAATCGGTATAAAAATTTTATTAGTAGTGGAGCCCAAACAAACGCGCCAATGGCGGAAAATAATAAAAAACGCAAAGCTATTTCAAACAGCTCGGGAGAAAAAGGAGTGGTGTAAGATGGATTAAACATAATTAGGTAATTTTACCCGTCTTATTTCCAAACGTTCCGCTCTCTTCGCTTCCAAATAGGTCTCATTTTCTTCACCAATTTTTCTTAATTCTTCCCATTCTTGTTCCAACAAATTTTTATTGGGATCGGTGATTTTAATTTGGCCAATCATTACACCATGTCCATATTTTCCTTCAGACGACCACGCGCGAGCGTGGACATATTTTATCACTTTATTTTCAATATCGGTAATCAATAAAATATGATCACGTTTTTTGTTTGGTCCGGTTTTTAGCATAGTTATCATATCTCCGGATTCTATGGCATTGAGTCGGGTGATCCTCATGGTATTGGCGTCATCAGCCAGCGTAGAAATGCCAATATTTTCAATCGGCCGCAGTTTAGCGACTAACCGGCGATAAATCCCGCACGCTGAAATAATATGTATATATTTTACCAAATCAATATTGTTGGTTTCTTTAAAATGCGCGCGCAAAATATGTGTTACCAGTCCGGAACAGTCAATGCCTAAATCATGATCTATTAAATATTTTCTGATTGCTTCAACTTTTTGTTTTTCCGGCAAATGGCATAAGCCATGTTTGTCTAAAATATCATGTCCATATTGGATTGACATTATTTTAGCTTCCTCCACAATTTCTTGTGGTGTGCCTTTACCGGCTAAAGAACGTAATTGTCCGCGCGCTATTCTTTTAGAACCGATAAAATATGGACAGCGAACATTGCTGACATTGGAAAATGGCAGATTTAGATAGTCGTATATCAGTTTTCGCGCTTTTTGAGAAAGCATGCGGTAATTAGAATAATTATGTCAATTCTAAACTTTTCATTATTTTATTTCCTATCTCATTAAACCTATTATGTCTAACCATAATACCATCTATACTCTGTATTCGCAATAAATCCGCGTTAATTTTTTTATTTTCGTATTTTATAGTTTTAAAATTTAAAATTTTTAATTTATTTAAAATTTTTAATTTAATATTTAATATTTTATTTGTTACTCTCTGAATTATCTGCGCTCCATCTTTAATTTCAATCAATTTTTCTTTATTATATTTTAATTTTAACAAACTAGCCATGTGCGCTTCAAATGTTGTTATGGAGTGCGCAGTATGGAGTAAGGAGTGATTTTTTTGTAATATTGATTCGTAAGTCACACTAGCCGGCTGTCTGGCGTTAATTTCCAATAAATACATTCGCTTGGTTTTTTGATCCATCACCACATCAATTCCAAACGCGCCTTTCCAGTAGCTATCACTCATTTTTTTCCCAACAGCCAACGCAATTTTTTTGTATTGAGCGATTTGATTTTTATTTAATATTTTATGCGGCAAAGCCCAGTCATTGCCAATTGTGGCGAATTCTACATCTGTAAATGGTTTTAGTCCCGTAATTTGATAATTTATGTTTCCCAATAAAATATTTTTGTTCCAAACAACGTTATTATTTGTAAAAAGCGGACCAACAATGTATTTAGCTGTTCGCGCCAATCGTTTGGGAAATTTAGTTTTTATTTCTTCAAGCTGTTTTTTATCAGTAATTAAAATTGTTCCTGATCCAGTATGCGATTGATTAAACTGAATGATAATTTTTTCTCCTTGCCATTTAATATCTTGGCATTGTTTAATTTGGTAACTTGGAAAATATTTTTTTAACGCTCCCGCCCATTTAACCTGCGATATTTTTTGTTCAATTTTGTCCGCTAATTCACTCGGCGGATTAAGTAAATTCCAGTCATTTTCTTGGCAGATTTTTTCAATTTGTAATGTGTTTTTAAATACTAAAATATTCGGACGCGCGTGTTTACCATCTATAATTTTATTTGCAATGGGATGACTTAATAATTCCCACGTATCCAATAATTTTTTTTCTTTAATCAAAAATATGTTTTTATGTTTTTTTGCCAATGATTTGCCATATTCGGTATAATTTGAGATAATATAATAGTTAGGGATGGCCAAGTCCAACCCTAAAGCCCGCTCAATATCGCGGGCAACGTAGAAAACAGGGTTTAAAATAAGAGCTTTTTTAAGTTCTTTCATAGTAGTGAATTATACAAGAAAATGAACAGAAAAGCAATAATTTGAATATTTAAGATTCTAAGCGCAAAATTACAAGATATTTAGTATTTAATATTTAGAATTTTGCGCCAATATGGACGATCTATCTCAATATCTAAAAT
>CAYHSR010000079.1:0-4120 GCA_964359335.1 uncultured Gammaproteobacteria bacterium
ATTACGGCACCAAACTGATCGGTTTAGCTAAATGGAGTTCGGACGTTGATGTTATTCTTCCGTTTGGTGTTGTTAAGAGTACGAATGAAGTCGCTGATTTAGTTAAAAAAGAAAAATTTGATAAAGTAATAGTGGGCATGCCGTACTCAGCGGAAAAAGTCAATGTCAAAAATAAAAATGTCGTTAGGGTGCAAAAATTTATTGATCAATTACAGGCAGACATTAATATTAAGATTGAGATCGTTGATGAAAGATTTTCTTCTCAACAGGCGGATAGAATGGTTGGGGAAGCGACTCGAGATGAACGTTCGGCTATGGTGATCTTGGAAAGCTATTTACAAAATCAGTAGTTGTCATTCCTGCAGATCCGCAGGAATGACAGACGCGGATTTAGAAATTAAAATTTTTACAATATGCTTTATCTCAGCAACACTTACAAGGCTATAATTTTTGATCAAACTGATAATAAAGTCGGTCGGGTTCTGGATGTTGTGATAGAAAATGTTACCGGTCGCAAGTATCCGGCCGTCATTGGTTTGGTAGTGGAAGTAAAAGGCGGCAAACCGGAACGTTTTGTTAAAATTAAAGATATTGAATCATTCACCAAAAAATCGGTGGTGATTAAAAAACATCTTAATGAGGTGTTGTTTGAGTTACCAAAATCGGAAGAAGTTATTTTTTTGAAAAGAAATGTTTTTGATCGCCAAATTGTTGATTTGGAAGGCGTGAGGGTGGTGCGGGTAAATGATTTACAATTGGGTTATATCAAAAACGTGTTGTCGTTAATCGCGATTGATATTGGACAATCCGGCTTGTTGCGCCGCTTGGGATTATCAAGCAAAATCAGTCGGACAGAATTATTGGATTGGGAAGATGTTCGTTTATTGGGAGATAAAATACAGCTTTCTACCAGCGCCAAAGATATCAACAGGCTTCATCCGGCTGATGTGGCGAATTTGATTGAAAAGATGAACTTAAATCAGGGCAGTATGCTATTGGAGACAATGGATGATCAGGTGGCGGCTCGTGTGTTGGAAGAAATAGAACCGGATTTACAAAAGATTTTAATAGAAAAACTTGGGCCAGAACGCGCAATTGGTTTGATGCAAAAAATGTCAGTGGATGAATTGGTAGATCTTATTCAATTATTGCCGGAGCGCGAGTCCAAAGAATTTATGGCGATCTTGCCATCGGATATCAAAAAACAGCATGTTAAAAAGATTTTGGAGTATGATGAAGATGAGGCGGGCGGTTTAATGACTACCGAATATTTGACTGCTTATCAGGAAGATACGGTTGATCAGGTAATTGAAACAATTCGACGGGTAAGCCATATACATGGTTCCATTTATTTTGTTTATGTGATTGATCGCGAAGATAGATTTTTGGGCGTAGTTTCAATTCGGTCGTTGCTGATGGCCGATAAAAAGACTCTTGTAAAAGATACAATGAAAAGCGGCCGGAAAATTCCAACAGCTAAAGTAGATGATGAATTATTGGAGGTAGCCGCACTTATTACAAAATACAATTTATTTTCCGTCGCGGTTTTAAATAATGATGGTCAGCTTTTGGGAGTGGTGACGGTAGATGATATTATGCGGCATTTTGTGCCACACGCGTAAAAGACAGCCCTTGTCGTTCAATGGATAGGATGCCAGCCTCCGAAGTTGGTGATGCGCGTTCGATTCGCGCCAAGGGCACTAAAATTATACCATCGCCACATTAGTCACTTTATCACCCGCTTCTTTAAAACGCATCAGACGCACGCCTTGTGTTGTTCGGCCGGAAGTATTGACTGATTTGTATGGCGTGCGAATGACCTGGCCATGAATAGACATTATAATCAGATCTTTATCTTTTTCTTCAATTTTATCAAACACATTGGCGTGCGCCACATCGCCGGTTTTAGCGGTAACAGCGGTTGATTTAATGCCACTTCCACCTCGGCCTTGGACACGGTATTGATCCAGCGCGGTTCTTTTACCCAAGCCGTTTTCCGAGATTGTAAATAACTCCAAAGATTTGTTGGACTGGTCAATCACATCCATACAGATTACCTGATCAGTATTTTTGAGTCTAATGCCATGGACTCCGCTGGCGGCTCGTCCCATGGATCGCACATCTTTTTCTTTAAATCTAATCGCCGCGCCTTTTTTTGTGGCGATGATTATTTCATTTTTACCATTTGACGGTTTGACCCATTCTAAATTATCCTCGCCTTTTAATTTAATGGCGATCAGACCGCTCTTGCGCACATTGGCAAAGTCTTCAATCGCTGTCTTTTTCACCAGGCCGGTTTGGGTAACCATAACCAAAAATTTAGAATTGGCGATATCGCTCATGGCCAACATAGAGGTGATTTTTTCATTGGGAGCTAACTGCAAGAAATTAACTAAAGCGTTGCCTTTGGCGGTCCTGCTGCCAACCGGAATATCGTAGGCAATCATTTGGAATACTCGTCCACGCGTGGTGAAGAACAGGATATTGTCATGTGTATTAGTAGCCTGCAAAATATCAATACTGTCTTCTTCTTTGGTAGTTAAGCCGATTACGCCTTTACCGCCGCGCGATTGTTGTTTGAAAGTGTCTGGCGGGAGACGTTTAATGTAACCGTCTTTGGTGATCATAATAATTGTTGGTTCGTTCGGCACCAAATCTTCCATTTTAAATTCTCTGATCCCGTGGGCGATAATTTGCGTTCGACGTTCGTCTCCGTATTTGGCTTTTATTTCTTCGGTTTCCATTTTTATAATATCCAACATTTTTTTCCTACTGGCCAGAATCGATTCCAATACTTTAATTAAGGCCAATTTTTCTTTCAATTCATCTTCAATCTTTTGTTGTTCCAGATTAGCTAATTGTTGCAGGCGCATTTCCAAAATTGCCGTGGTTTGCGGGTCGGTAAATTTAAATTTTTTCATCAAATTAATTTTGGCTTCGTCCTTGTCTTTTGATTTTTTGATTGTTTGAATAACCGCGTCAATTTGATCAAGAGCTTTTTTAAGGCCTTCCAAAATGTGCGCGCGTTCTTTGGCCTTATTTAAATCAAATTCAGTCCGGCGTTTTATTATCTCTTGGCGGTGCTTAATAAATTCTTCCAAAATGTTTTTTAAATTTAATACATGTGGTTGTAATCCTTTGTCGGTCAACGCCAGCATGTTGTAGTGGAAAGTGGTCTGCAGTTCGGTAAGTTGAAATAATTTATTGAGTATTTTTTTTGGATAAGAATCTTTTTTTAATTCAATTACAATTCTGACGCCATCTTTGTTAGACTCATCGCGTAGATCGCGGATACCATCAATCTTTTTTTCTTGGACCAGCTCCGCGATTTTGGCGACTAACGTGGCTTTATTAATCATGTAAGGAATTTCGGTCACGATAATTTTGAATTTATCACCTTTATCTTCTTGAATATCAGCTTTGGCACGCACAACGACTCCGCCCCGTCCGGTGGCAAAGGCCTCTAACATGTCTTTTTTATTATAAATAATACCGCCGGTGGGAAAATCAGGACCTTGAATTATTTCGACTAGTTCCGGAATGGTGGTTTCGGGTTCCTCAATCAGTTTAATGACGCCATCGCACAATTCTTTTAAATTATGCGGGGGGATAGAGGTGGCCATGCCCACCGCGATGCCGGTGGTGCCGTTTAATAGTAAGTTTGGTAATTTGGCCGGCAAAACCGATGGTTCGTTATGTGAGCCATCGTAGTTTGGCCTAAAATTAACGGTATTTTTTTCAATATCAAATAATAATTCTTCCGCCGCCGCGCGCAGTTTGGCCTCGGTATAACGCATGGCCGCGGCATTATCACCATCCATGGAGCCAAAGTTTCCTTGTCCCCAAATGAGCTGTTGACGCATGGAAAAATCTTGCGCCATACGCACCAAGGAATCATAAATAGCGGCATCGCCGTGCGGGTGGTATTTGGCCATCACTTCACCAACAACGTGCGCGGATTTGCGGAATTTGCCGTTGTGTCGCAAGCCAATGCTCCACATAGCGTAAAGAATTCGGCGATGGACTGGTTTAAGTCCGTCGCGGACATCGGGCAAGGCGCGTGAAACAATGACGCTCATGGCGTATTCCAAATACGATTTTTGCATTTCTTCCACAATCG
>CAYHSR010000080.1:0-4067 GCA_964359335.1 uncultured Gammaproteobacteria bacterium
AATTCTGGTCTGTTCCGACCACATCTGATCAAAAATAAAATTACCAAGAGCGTAAAAAATATATTTGTCTTTATATTTCTCATAGCCCTGAATAGTATGCGGATGATTGCCTACAACCAAATCCGCTCCGTTATCAATCGCCAAATGAGCTATTTTGATTGGATCACGCAAAGCCACCGGCGCATCGCTCAACGGTTGATAAGAATATTCTTTGCCCCAATGAAACATCGCTACGACATAGTCGGAATTTCTTTTAGCCTCGATAATATCTTTTTTAATTTTATCTTCATCTAACACAGCAACATTTTCATCGCGTGGCAAAATATCATTATAATTAACAAACGCCAACTTTATATTTTTAATTTTCTTGTATAAAATACTGCCTATTCCAACTGTATCAATCTTGTTTTTATTTAATAAATCAACAGTCTCTTTCAACCCGTTACTTTCATAATTTAAGATATGATTATTAGCTAAAGCCACTACATCTATATCAGCCATTTTTAATCCCTCGACAAATTTTTGATTTCCACAAAAAACCATTCCTTCTTGTGAAACAGGACAGTTTTTTATTAAAGGCGCTTCCAAATTAATTACTGTTAAACTAGCATCTTTTAAAAATGCTGAAGTAGAAGCAAACGGATAAGTAAAATCATTTTTTCGCTCCATAGTATAATTAACCATTCGAGCCGGAATTACGTCGCCAGTAAAAATTAAAGAAAATTCCCGCGGAACATCTGCTTTGTCGTAAACTGTATTAGTTATTACCGGAGGAGTTGACGGAAATAATTGTTTTAAGCCAATTTGATAATCAGACAAGCTATTTTTTAGTTGTTGTTCTTTAAACACCAAAAATACCGATAGTCCAATCAGGACAAACGATATAACTATAATCATTCTTTTCTTATTTCTTAAAAATAACATAAAAAATCAGACGTTTCTTTCTGACTTTATTGTATACTGTTTTAAAAGAAAAATAAACCCGTCTTTGCTTCACTATTTTAGGTTATTTAATCTGTCCTAGCGCCCAAATCAATAGAATACCTAAGACGAAGAATAGAAAATGAAGTATGTTTTTAACAATATTTTTGCCATGCTTTATCTCTGGGATCAAATCAGAAGCGGCAATGTATATAAAATTACCAGCTGCGAACGGAAGCAAATAAATTATGTCAATTTTAAAAGAAGCAAAATAAACTAATAATCCACCGATGACCATGGTTAAAGCAGATAATAAATTAAATAAAAGGGCTTTACCTTTTTTCCAACCACCATGAATAAGAATCCCGAAATCACCAAGTTCTTGAGGTATCTCATGCATAGCGACAACCAAAGTAGTTATAATGCCTAATCGTACATCAACTACAAAAGCGCCACCCACGACCAGACCGTCCAAAAAATTATGAATACCATCAGCAATTAAAATCAAATATGTAACCGGATGTTTATGTTCAGATGGAGCGCGATGACAATGATGCCAACTAATAAATTGTTCTAATAGAAAAAATGAAGTGAAACCGACTAATACCAAAAGAAAAACAGAATGTATATTGTCGGCTTGTTCAACCGCTTCAGGTATAAGATGTAATAAACCTCCAGCCAACAAAGTACCAGCAGAAAAAGCAACTAAAGGAGTAATTATTTTTTCAATTGTTTGCTCATTAAAAAATAAAAAAAACGCCCCGACCAAAGAAATAACACTAACAGCCAATGTAGATAAAATTATCCAAACTAAAATTGACATAATATTTAAATTATTAAATTATTTTGAACAGTTATTACAAACACCTGATAAACTAATTTCATGAATTATTTTAGTGAAATCTTTTATGTTGCTAAACAGATGATTACAGGGTACACATTCAATTTTATCACATTTACGGCAAATAATATAATGGTGTTGAGAATCCGAATCGCTATTTTTTAGCTAAAATAAAAATAGAGCTTTTAAACTCTGTTCTATTTCAATAGCGGAAGGGGTGGGATTCGAACCCACGGTCCACTTTCATGGACAACAGTTTTCAAGACTGTCGCTTTCGACCGCTCAGCCACCCTTCCTAGAATTGACCAGAGGACGACAATAGGTTAACATATTAAGCATAATATTTCAAGATTTAATTTTCTAAAATTGGAGAGGTGTCTGAGTGGTCTAAAGTGCGGCTCTCGAAAAGCCGTGTCCCGCAAGGGACCGCGAGTTCGAATCTCGCCCTCTCCGCCAAGACAGATTGAGCGACGCAAGAGCGTCGCTTTTTCTGTAATCATAGCCATAAATCTCCGGTTCTAACCTTGCTAATTTCTCGTTGTGCATTTTTGCGTTGTTGTAAATTGGTAACAGCCATTTTTCTGGTGTGATTAGCACTTTTTTGTCTAATATTTCTCGGTTCGAACCTAAATCGGCCAGTACTTCTTTTTTAATGGTGTGGTCGCCTTTGTTAAAATTTTCTAAGGCGTGAAAACAGAAAACAAATTTTTCTTTTGCTAACTCAATTTCACGCTCAATTTGTTCCTGTGTGTCTAGTATACGGGGTAGGGGCCATTTCCCGACAACGCTTATCGTGTTACGGCTTACACGACAAAGCGGCCAACTAATAGCCGTCAGAGGACTGTGTCGAATGTCGCCCCGAAGACCGCAAGGTTTGACGGGCGCACTCGCAATTGGAGGCCGGATTGCACATCCTGCCCCCCTCTGATTATCACCTGTACCAGAACGGTAGAGATGATTGAGAAGCAATATAAAAACAAAAAAACACCGGCCACTTTGGTCGGTGTTTTTTTGTTTTTGAATATTCTATCCAAGCATGGCGGTTAATCTCTCCAACACTGCCTTTGGCTCACCATTACATTTGTACACCACTTGCAAAACAGCTTCTCTGGTTAATTCTTTCTCATCACGCAATCTATTAGATAGCCTTATAATCTCCCCTATGTGTTTTCCATGCTTAATGCCAAGGTTTATAAGATCGCGTCCCTTCAACAAATCAGCTGGTTTACTTTTCTCTATGGCCAGAGCGCGCGCTCGGTCCAACAGCCATTTGCCAGCCGGATAGTCGCGGAAGTTTAATAAAAGCTGTTCGGGAATCTCCGGGTCTTGGAACGGCCCGCGGCCGACATGGTCAGCTTCTGCTACAAGCGTCAATTCAAAAATCGTGGCCGGACTAATACGATCGGCAAGTTTGCGAATCGCGCCATCTGAAACAGGTTGTTGGCGTATGGTTTCATCAGTATAAAGCAATGTCGGAAAAAGATGATTAACTACCAAACGCACCACTTTATCACGAGTTAACCCCGGAGCTCCGAGGGTGGCTAAAAATTTCTTGGCTGGTTCTTCTCCGGCTGGTTCATGTCCATGAGAAATAATCTTACCGTCTTTGGTGGTAGTGGTTGCAGGCTTACCCAAGTCATGACATAGGGTGCTAAATAAAACCACCAGCTGTCCGTCTTCATCTAAACTCTCGCGGCGAACGATTTTTGCTGCTTCATCCACACTCATGAGCGTATGAATCCAGGCGTCACCTTCGGGGTGCCATTCTGGTTCTTGCGGAGTTTCGGCGAGCGGTGGAAATTCCGGATGAATTTCTTTGAACACGCCCAAAGCCATACCAGCAGATAATCCGAGCGACGGTTTCTCGGATTTCAATAACAACTTTTTCCATTCCTCGTAAATTCTTTCCTTGGGAAGTTCCCGCAATTCCGGCACCATTGAGGTTATAATCCGCACACTTTCCGGATCAATGGACAATCCTAAACGGCCAACGAATTGCATGGCGCGCATCACGCGAAGCGGGTCATCACGAAACCGTTCTTCATCAGTCACGCGCAAAACTCTGTCGCGCAAATCTTTGGCTCCGCCAAACGGATCAAAGAGTTCACCAGTTAAAGGATCACCGGCCATGGAGTTAATAGTAAAGTCACGCCGACGGGCAGCATCAGCTACGGACATGTTCGGATCAGACTTCACTTCAAACCCCTTGTGACCGGCTCCGATTTTGGAATCAGTACGTGGTAAAGATAAATCAATATCCACGCCTTGGCCAAGGGAAACCTTTAAAATACCAAAAGCCTTGCCT
>CAYHSR010000081.1:0-3918 GCA_964359335.1 uncultured Gammaproteobacteria bacterium
GTTTTCGTTTGAAGCTCAATGATATTGCCCGTGCTACTTTGGATAACGTAGAAAAAAGCGCGGACGGTCTGCAGGCGATTCGTTGGTGGAAAGAAGGCAAGATTGATGAAATTAAAAAATATTGCGAGCAGGATGTGCGAGTAACCAAGGAGGTTTATGAGTTCGGAAAGCAGTATAAGCAGTTATTTTATAAAACATTTAAAGGAGAGACAATACCGTTCTCGGTAAATTTTGAGGCGATGGCAATTATTGCCATTAAAAATAGTGGCAGCATCAATTTGACACTGCCAATATAATATATGCTATCTTTCCGTAAAGAAACCGACTATGCTCTGCAGTTTATGCAGTATCTGGCAAAAGACATCACCCGAACGCATAGTTTAAAAAAATTTGCTATTGAGTCTGGTATTTCTTTTTATTTCCTGCAAAAAATCGCCCGTAAATTGGCCAAAGCTCGTCTAATCAGCGCCGTACAGGGGGTAAATGGCGGTTATAGAATTGAGGTTAATCCTAAAAAATTAACACTTTATCGAGTGATAGAGGTAATGGAAGAAGGCGTGCGTCTTTTACCTTGTGTAGGTAAAATGAAGTATGAATGTAAAAAAGGCCGAAGTTGTGAAATTAAGAAAATTATGGCTCAGTTGAATGTGGAAATTTCTAAAGTGTTACAAAGGATAAATATTATTTAAACAATGTCATCGCGAAGAGGAATAAATTTGTTTTATGTTACCAAAACCAAAAAAAATTCGTCAAGTTTATCTTGATCACGCGGCCACGACTTATTTGGATAAAAAAGTAATTGCGGCAATGCAACCTTTTTTTGTTGAAGAATTCGGCAATCCATCGGCTCTATATGCTTTAGGGCGGCGAGCTCATTGCGAGATTAATGAAGCTCGTCGAACTATTGCGCGATTGATTGGCTCCTTGTCGGATAATATTATTTTTACCGGTGGCGGGACCGAATCGGATAATTTGGCGATATTCGGCATCGCTCGCGCGCATAAACAAAAAGGAAAACATATTATTTCCATTGCCATTGAACACCATGCTATTTCGCGTCCGTTAGAGGATTTAAAAAAACATGGTTGGGAAATTACTTATGTTAAAGTTGATAAGAATGGTTTGGTTAATGTTAAAGATGTTATTAACACTATTAGAAAAGATACGGTTTTAATTAGTATTATGTATGCCAACAATGAAATTGGTACAATTGAACCGATCACAGAGATAGGCAAAGCAATTTTAAAATATCGTAAAGAAAATAATAGTTTGTATCCATATTTTCATAGCGATGCCTGCCAAGCCGCCGGTTATTTAGATTTAAATGTGGAAAAATTACATGTTGATTTGATGACAATAAATGGCAGTAAAATTTATGGGCCAAAAGGAGTGGGGATGTTGTATATCCGTCGTGGAGTAAAAATTAAGCCGATAATTTTAGGTGGTTCACAGGAACAACGATTGCGCGCCGGCACGGAAAATGTCGCGGGCATCGTCGGTTTGGCTAAAGCGTTTGAACTGGTTCAGAAAAACAAAGAAAAAGAAAGTATTCGCGTCGCCGGTTTACTGGGTTACCTTTGGGAAAGGATCAGTAAAGAAATAGCAGAAGTCAAACTCAACGGTCCCATAATACATAATACAAAATATATAATACAAAATCGTCTTCCAAACAATCTTAATGTTACTTTTCAAAACATTGAGGGTGAGGCCATGTTGTTGTATTTAGATGAATATGGCATAATGTGTTCAACCGGTTCAGCTTGCACCTCTGATTCGCTTGATTCATCGCACGTATTAGCCGCGATTGGTTTGCCGTACGAATATGCCCATGGCAGTATACGGTTTACTTTTGGAAAATGTAATACCAGAAAAGATGTTGATTATGTGATGAAATATTTACCAAAGATTGTTGAAATTTTACGCGAGATGTCGCCGGTGAATATTGGTAATAAAAAGCCCGCGAAGTATAAATAATATGCCTAAAAAATCAACTAAAAAGAATAATCTTTCTCAACCCATAGACATCCGTTCAACCGATGGCGGTGGTTGGTTGTATTCCGACATTGTCAAGGATCATTTTTTCAATCCGCGCAAGTTTATGCAATATGATGAGGAAAGTAAATTTCAATACAATGGAATGGGCAGGGTTGGCTCACCAGCTTGCGGGGATGAGATGGTTATGTGGATACAGATTGATGAAAAAACTGAAAAAATTAAGGATTGTCGTTGGCGTACTTTCGGTTGCGGTTCTGCTATCGCCTCTACTTCCGTCTTGGCCGAAATGTTGACCGAAAAAGGCGGCATGTCCATTCAAAAAGCATCGGAATTAAAACCGCAAAATATTTTAGAACGTCTTGGCGGATTGCCGGATCGTAAAGTTCATTGTTCGGTTTTGGGCGACAAAGCCTTGCAGGCGGCGATTAATGATTATTTTAGAAACACCAACCAACATGGCAGAATTATCACCGCTGGAGCGAAAATTATTGATAAAGTTTTAAATATTACGGATAAAGATATTGAGGAAGCGGTTTTAGAAGGAGCGCGGACGTTGGAAGATGTGCAGAAGAAATTGAAAGTTGGCGTTGGAGACAAAGAAACTATTCCGCAAATTGAAGAGCTGATTAAGTTTTATACAGAAAAATATTATGCTTAAAGTAGATTCGGAAAAATGTATTGGTTGCGGGACATGCGTCGCTTTAGCCGACAAGACATTTGAGATGGCAGGAGATAAAGCCATAGTTAAGAATTCAAATGGCGATGACGCGGAAACCATCAAGATGACGGCAGACTCTTGTCCGACACAGGCTATCATCTTTACGAACTCATAATTTATAATTCATGTTATACATCGTCGCAACCCCCATTGGTAATTTATCCGACATCACTTTACGCGCTTTGGAAACCTTAAAATCGGTTGATTTTATTTTATGCGAAGATACGCGAGTAACAAAAAATTTATTGGACCATTATAAAATAAGTAAACCACTGATCAGTTATCACCAACATAGCGATGAGAAAAAAATTAAAGAAATAAAAGAATTAATGGAACAAGGGAAAAATTTAGCGTTAGTGACAGACGCCGGCACGCCGGGGATTAGTGATCCAGGGAATCAATTAATTTATGATTTAGGATTTAGGATTTCAGATTTAGAAATTACGCCAATACCGGGCGCAAGCGCGTTAACTACAGCATTGAGTATTTCCGGTTTTCCAACAGATAAATTTGTTTTCATGGGTTTCCCGCCACACAAAAATAAACGACAAAAATTCTTTAAAGAAGTGGCGGATAATAAATATACGACTGTTTTTTACGAATCCAATCATCGGATAAAAAAATGTTTAGAAAACTTAAAAGAAGTTTTGGCATCCGATAGACAAGTAATGATTTGTCGCGAATTAACTAAAAAATTTGAAACTATTTACCGCGGAACGATTGAAGAGATTTTACAGATGGGGATTAAAGAAAAGGGCGAATTTGTTGTGGTCGTAGACTGTTAAATATTTAATATTCATATGAAGCAAAAATATTATATCACCACCACTATCCCGTACGCCAATGCCGAACCGCATATTGGTTTTGCGTTGGAAATTTTATTTGCCGATGTCATGGCGCGGTATCAAAGATTATTAGGCAAAGATGTGTATTTTTTAACCGGTACGGATGAGCATGGACAAAAAATGTATAAAACTGCTCAAAAAGCAGGGCGAGATCCATTTGATTTTGCATCTGAAAAATCCGCTATCTACCTAAAATTAGTCGATGAGTGGAATATCACAAATGATGATTTTATCCGCACCACCGAAGAGCGGCATATGGAGAGAGTTAAATTATTTTGGCAGAGATCTTTAGCCAATGGAGATATTTACATAAAAAGTTACCAAGGATTATACTGCGTGGGGTGTGAAATGTTTGTCACT
>CAYHSR010000082.1:0-3905 GCA_964359335.1 uncultured Gammaproteobacteria bacterium
GAACCAAGATTCCCGGCTTCAAAGGCCGCTGTCCTACCATTAGACGCTCCCCGATTATAAATTAATCTAAAATTTCTACACCTTCAACTGTTTCCGCATAGCCAAACCGCTTGAGATAACGGTTAAGAGAAGCACCGCGCTGGCTTGAATTCCGACCAGCATAATGATATTGGATTTATAGTAATTTGTCAAACTAAAACCATTTGGCAAAATTACTGATAAATATGAATCCAACCAACTAAAAGCAAAAAAAATGATTAAAAATGTTAAAATCACGCTTAATAAAGTAAATAAAATTACTTCCACCAAATACGGTCCGCGTATAAACCAATTGCTGGCTCCGACCAAACGTTTAATACCAATCTCCGCTCGCTGGGTATTAATTGCCACACGGATTGTATTGAATATAATTAAGAAAGAGATAATTCCAAATAGCGTTGTCAGACCCAATCCAATTTTTTCAATTCTGCCGGTAATGGTTTGCAATTGTTCAATCGCGCTTTCATGTTGGTCAAAACTGCGCGATTCAATGATTTTTTTGTATTCCGGCACCTCCAACGCGCTGGTCACTTTTTTATAATCTTTAGGTTCTTTGGTTCTGACAATTACAGTCGGTCCAAACGGATTACCGCCTAACTCCTTAAGCGCGTCCATTGTCTCAGATTGATTGGCATGGCGTTTTTTAAAATCAGCAAACACCTGTTGAGCGGTTAAAACTTTATAATCAATCACTTCGGGAAATGATTTAACATACTTTTCCATATCGGCCAGAGTGCTGGTTGAGACCGTTGACACTAAATAAAAACTGACATCCACTTGGCTTTTGACACTGCCAACGGCCTGGTTGGTAATAATATCCAACGACCATAATACGTTGACCGACAATAACATTAAAACCAAAATAAAAACGGTCATAAACGATAAACTAAGATTGCGGCCGATATCTATAAAAGCGAATTTTATAACGCGTAAAAAAGATAACATACAAAATAATTACAACTTATATTTCCCTTTTTCCTCGTCACTAATAATCTCACCGTCATGCAAAGAAATGACGCGGCGGCGGAGATGATTAACAACGTCGCGGTTGTGTGTCACTAACAAAATTGTGGTGCCAAATTCATTTATTTTTTTTAAGATATTGATAATTTCAGCTGTGTTAATTGAGTCCAAATTACCGGTTGGCTCGTCCGCCACGATAATTTTTGGCGCGTGCGCAAGTGAGCGGGCAATGGCTGTTCGTTGCTGTTCACCGCCGGAAAGTTGATTGGGGTAGCTGGCGATTTTATGAGATAAACCTACCACGTCTAAAACCTGTGGCACCACCTTGTGAATTTGGCTTCGGCGATAACCAGCCACTTCCAAAGCAAAGGCCACATTTTCATAGACAGTTTTTTTTGGCAATAGACGAAAATCCTGAAATACCACGCCAATTTGCCGACGCAAATATGGTATCGCGCTAAAACTAATATTGGTAATATCCCAATCGCCGATATGAATAGTGCCTCTGGTCGGCCGCTCTTCGGCAATGATTAATTTAACCAAAGTGGTTTTACCGGTGCCGCTTTGTCCGACGATTGACACAAAATCACCGGCCTCAATGCTTAAATTCACATTGCGTAAAGCCGGATTAGAACTTTTATTATATAATTTTGTGACGCCGGATATCTTAATCATGACTACATTGTAGCACATTTTTATAAATTTAAAAAACAGGCCTGTTGACAAAACCTGCTAATATTGGAGCCTCCGGTCAGAATCGAACTGACGTTTATGGTTTACGATACCATCGTTCTGCCACTGAACTAAGGAGGCTTTTTTACCATCATGAGCGGGATACGAGAATCGAACTCGCGTCTCTTGCTTGGGAAGCAAGCATGCTACCACTGTACTAATCCCGCTTACAAAAATCCCGATCCATATTATCGGCCGGGATTAATGTTAACAAATTTTCTAAATAATTTCAAGATTACGAGGTTTTACTCTTACTTTCCAAATACTTCTTAATCGGATTTTCCACCCGCAAATACCAATGAAGTTTGATCTTTTTCAGTTGCTGATCAAGATAATAATTAATATCGCCGGTCGGAAAAATGATATGGCTGGCACGAAACTCTTTTCGCTCAACATTTTTGCCGCTACTATCTTTAGTGGTGCTGGTGCGTACATCAACCAACTTTATAATATGATAACCATATTGTGTTTTAACCAATTTATCCGACAAATCACCTTTTTTAAGAGCAAAAACCGCCTGTTCAAATTCCGGAACCATAGCGCCGCTGGCAAACCAACCTAAATCACCGCCGGAATTGGCAGTACCATCACTGCCATATTTTTTGGCTAAATCGGCGAAATTAGCTCCTTTTTTAATTTGTTCCAAAACATTATTGGCCTTGTCATAGTTTTCTTTAGCAAATTCCGTACTGGATGCTAAAGCATAACTTAATTTAATACGCAAATTATAAGGATAGGCCACTTTAGCCACATACTGATCCAATGTCCAACCAAATCGACTCTTAATTTCTGACTCGGCTTTAGCAGTAGTTTCAAAATTTTGTAAAATTTGCGCTTTAGAAGATGATATTTCATCATTCGACACAGTTAGAGCAAATTTTTTAGCTGACTGTTCAACTAAGGCATTATCCACTAGACGATACACTATTTCGTCGCGAATCTGTTGATCAGTGGAACTGGCATAGACAGGCTGGCTCACTTTATTGATTTTTTCATACTGACGTAGATGATTTAAAGCATTAAAATCATCAACAAAATTAGTATATGATACAATGCGCTCACCAACTTTAAAAGCTGGTAAGTGTAAAATTTTCGCCACGGTGTAAGTAAACTTATCGGTCGCGGTTTTGGCGTAAACTTGATATATTCCGACTATCGTGGTTATAACCACGACTAAACCAATTAAGCCCAACACTCCGAGCAAAAACATATTTAGATTTTTCTTCTCCGTCCCATGATTTGGGTTGGAAACTTTTTCCTCTTGTCTTGTTTGTTCTTCCATAAATTAGTTTGTTAATTTAATAAGATATTAATAAAAACTAATTCTATTCCCACATAAATAAATTCCACCATTTACTATAATTTCTACCGCCCACTGATTTTACCACATCAGTGGCTGATTGTCTATTCGTTAAAATATTATTGGCGGTCGCGGTTGGGATAACCACTGTCTTTTCTCCTCCCTTAACTAGATTAAGATCGGTTCGGGCTTTTTGCTCCACAAATTGGTCGCTTTTGATATAATTGATCTGTTCCAATAACTCCAATTTTTTTGCTTGATACTCTTTGGCCTGTTTCTGCAATTGACTTATTTCTTGTTTAATCTGATAATCCTGATAGTAAGCGCGAGCGTAAGAAAAAATAACCATACCAGCGACGATAAAAATGACTAATAAAAATAGATATGAGCCAAAGATGCCATTGGTTGATTGTTTGTGGGCGCGGTGAAACATTATTATGAAAAAATATCAGTCCCATCTTCGACAGTTTCAAACTCTCCTTCGATCAACTTTTTGATATCGTTAAGTTGTTCATCGGTTAGTTCTGGAATGATTTTAATAAAATTTTTATAAATTGATTGCAAATCCAGTAATTTGCGATTACGGCGGTATTCATCGCCGGTTTCCTGAAGTAATGTCTGCGCATCTTGCGGATTATGAATTTTGGATACTTCAATGACAAATTGCTGTGATTTGTTTTGAATAATTAAACTGCCATAATTCAATAAATTCGCCCACAACCCTTTTTTGCGCACAGCCACATCCTGAATTTCTTTATAACCAACTGAAGACATTACCACGTCAAACCAGCTACTACGATGAATATCAACGATTCTTTCATTGGTAATAACCGAATAATTAAAATGCAAAAAAAACCAAGTCCGAAACAAA
>CAYHSR010000083.1:0-3733 GCA_964359335.1 uncultured Gammaproteobacteria bacterium
GTCGGCGCGTAGGTTGACGGCCGGCCAATGCCTTTTTCTTCCAGCGCCTTAACCAAAGTCGCGTCCGAATAACGAGCTGGCGGTTCGGTGAAGTGTTGTTCTGGTTTAAGTTCAGCACAATTCATTGTTTGGCCGACGGCTAAATTCGGCAATATATTTTCTTTGCTTTTTTCCGGATATAGTTTTAGGAATCCGTCAAAGGCTATTGTTTGACCGGTGGCTCTAAAAGCATATTGATTATTGCTGATAATATCAATATTAACCGCGTTGATTTGCGCGGCCGCCATTTGGGAAGCAATGGCTCGACGCCAGATTAAATCATAAAGTTTGAATTGTCTGGCATCCAAATTGTTTTTAATTATTTCCGGCCTAAAATCAACTTGGGTTGGACGGATGGCTTCGTGGGCTTCTTGGGCATTTTTATTGGTCTTTTTAAAAACGCGCGGTTTGTTAATTGAATATTTTTCGCCAAATTCTTGATTAACGTAATCGCGCGCCTCCGTTAAAAATTTTTCGGATAGATTAAGCGAGTCGGTGCGCATATAAGTGATTAAACCGATTGAACCATGTCCCTGCACTTCAATACCTTCGTATAATTGTTGAGCGATCAGCATGGTTTGTTTGGCGCTAAAACCCAGCCGATTATTGGCTTCTTGTTGCAATGTGGAGGTAATAAAAGGGGGCAGAGGATTACGGATTTTTTTATTTTGTTCAACTTTGTCCACCAGATATTTGGTCTTAACCAAGTCAGTCAGAATTTTGTCAATTTGTTTTTTAGTTTTTAAATCCAATTTTTGCACTTTTTTTTCCGCGATTGAATATAGTTTCGCTTCAATAATTTCAGACGGATCGGGCAGCCTTAATCGTGTATCGTGAAATTTACCCAAGACCGTCCAATATTCTTCCGGCTTAAAACTTTGTATTTCTCGCTCTCTTTCCACCACTAAGCGCACGGCGACCGACTGCACTCGTCCAGCCGAAAGTCCGCGGGCGACTTTATGCCACAAAAAAGGTGATAGTTTATAGCCGACTAATCGATCCAAAATTCGTCTGGCTTGTTGAGCGTCAAATAATTTTAGGTCCAAATTTCTAGGATGTTTGATCGCTTCGTCAATGGCATGTTTGGTAATTTCGTGAAAGACAATCCGTTTGGCTTTTTCCGGTTTAATGCCTAAAATATAAGCTAAATGCCAAGAAATTGCCTCGCCTTCGCGGTCTTCGTCGGTGGCAAATAACACATTATCGGTTTTTTTAGCAGCCTCTTTCAGTTCTTTGATGGTTTTTAATTTTTCTCGGCTGTTGATATATTGCGGAGCAAAATTATTTTCCACATCTACCCCCAGTTTACTTTTTGGCAAATCGCGGATATGGCCGAACGATGATTTAACGACATAATCCTTGCCTAAAAATTTAGAAATGGTTTTGGCTTTAGTAGGTGATTCAACAATGACTAAAGTTTTCATAAAGATTTTTAAGATTTTTGTTTAATGAATTTTGTATATAATATCCGAGATTGGACGAGGTGTCAAATATATAACTTTATCTCCCCGCTTAAAAAAAACGAACCAGTGGCCAATATTATGTCGCTGGTTTTATTTTGTCGCTTAGACCAGTTTAAGGCTTCTCGCGGATCAAGCCAAATCGTTATTGGGGTTTTTGGCAATAGTTTTCTAAATTTTTTGGCGATATATTTTGGGTTAGCTGTTTTACGGAAGATATTATTGGTGAAACGTGTACAAGCGATAGTTCGTGGTTGTAGTTTGGCTAATTGTTGAATCATCTTTGGCCAGTTTTTGTCGTCAGAAAAACCAACGATTAGATGCAGATTATGGTCGTCATTCCCGCGTTCCAATGTGATCCCTTCGGGACGCGGGAATGACAGAATAGACGAGATCGTTTTAACGGTTGTTTTTATCTTGTCCGGATTATGAGCGCCATCCAAAATTATTAGAGGTTTTTTTGAAACAACTTCCATACGTAAAGGCAATTTGACTTTTTTGAGACCAAATAGGATCGCTTTGTTGTTGATTTTTAATTCTTTAGCGATTTCAATCGCCAAAATAGCGTTTTTAATTTGATGTTCACCAGGCGCCGACAGAGAATATTGTTTGTTTTCGTACTTAAAGTTTGTTCCGTTTATTCCATAATTGATAATACATAATTTTTTATTTTCGTATTTTATAATTTTTAACTCGCCACTTTTTTTTATAGTACATTCATTCTGTATAATTTTCAGCATCCGTTTATTTTTTTCCATTGTAAAAATTTGACATCCGCGTTTGATAATTCCAGCTTTTTCGTAGGCAATGTCTTGTTTAGTTGGTCCAATAATATCTTGGTGATCGTTACCAATATTGGTTATAACACACGCATCTCTGTTTGGAATAACATTAGTAGAATCATAACGTCCTCCTAAACCAACTTCAATAATCGCCCAATCAATTTTTTCTTCGGCGAAATACAGAAGTCCGATTGCGGTGACAATTTCAAAAAATGACGGTATTTCATAAGGCGAAGTTCGCAGATAATCGTCTAATTTCGGTTTAATAAATTCCACTAATTCGCTAAATCGTTTCTGACTGACCGATCGTCCGTTTATATCCCAACGTTCGGTGATGGTGGACGGATGAGGCGAGGTAATCGTGCCAACTTTGCGACCTGATTTTTTTAGTATAGCCGATAACATTAAACAGACCGAGCCCTTGCCAGAAGTGCCGGTGACATGAATATAATGAGGGATTTGTTTTTCCGGATTACCAAGCAAATTTAAAAAAAATTGCAATCGTTTTAAATAGATTGCGCAGTGTTTTTTATCTTTTAAATATTCTTTCCTTGGCAGGTTAGAGAGAGAAATGAGAAAATCGTTGGCCTCATTGTAGGTCATATTGATATATACATGCCCAAATTAACTAAAATTCTAAATAAACACCAAGTGTTTAAATCTCAAATTCTAAATATTTATTTTATTGAATATTTTGGACTGAGTTTGAGACAGTGGCGAAGTTGGATTTTTTTATCCACCAAACTCAGAATGTAGTTAAAAGAGATAAAAGTTAAAGTAATTCCCAAGGCCATCAACCCGCGTTCTTTCCAGACAACTGGGATTAGACCGATCCAAACAATCGCTTTCATATTAAATACCCAAATCCATAATACACCACCAACACTATGAGCGGTAAAAGTCGTTCCCAAAGCGCGAGCGAAGATAAATTTATCATGCAGAAAATACATAGCAATCGGAATTAACCAGTAGAGAGCGTAATACCAGGCCTTTAATCCTTCGGGGTGAGCCCAAAAACCAAGCATAGCTATAATTGGAATTAGTAAAATCCATTTTGATTTTTTTGAGAAGTAAATAACCGCGAATAACATCGGAAAGAAGCGAATCATCGTCCCGGCATCAACAGCGAATCCATGCCATGCCCAGTTAGCGATCTGCATTATTAAAACCGTTATCATCCCGACAACCGAACCTAAGAAGCCACCAGCGATCGGACCATAGAAATCAAATAAACTGAATTTTAAATTAGAGCCGATAATCTGGGTGAATTTGAATTGCATTGCTAAAAATCCCATGATGACGAATATCGCTATGAAGATAGATTTTTTATGTTTTTCGTTGAGCATAGAATTATTTTAATTAGTTTAATTTACAATCATATATATCATTCCACCCATATTTCTTACCATTCCTTTCATTTCCATTAACATTAGTTTACCATTTACAACACTG
>CAYHSR010000084.1:0-3721 GCA_964359335.1 uncultured Gammaproteobacteria bacterium
CCAATACATCTAAGCCCGCTCCGGCGATATAATTTTTTTCCAATGCCCAGAGTAAGGCCTCTGGTTCAATTAATTCACCGCGAGCGGTGTTTATAATGTATGATCCCTTCTTAATTTTTTTAATATTTTTTTTGTTAATTAAATGGTACGTATTTGCGAATAACGGAACGTGCAAGGAAATAAAATCAGAATTTTCTAATAAATTATTTAAAGTTACATATTTAAAATTGTTTTGTTTGGCCAGCGCTTGATTAGGAAAAGCATCATAAGCAATAACATTCATTTCAAATCCATTTGCCATTTTAATTAAGTGTTTACCGATATTTCCAGTTCCAATGACACCGATTGTTTTACCTTTTAGATCCACACCGCGTAAACCGTGAAAATCGTAAATTCCTTCTTTTACCCGTTTGACCGATTGAAAAAGTTTTCTGGACAAGCCCAGCATCAAAGCCATGGCTTGTTCGGCGACAGTATTTTCTCCATAAGTTGGCACATTACAGACCGCAATTTTTTTACTTTTTGCCGTTTTTAAATCAATGTGGTCATAGCCGGTGCTCATTGCGGCAATCATTTTTAATTTTGGCATCTTATCTATAATATTTTTTCCAACATTAGAGTGTACAAAAGCGGCCAAGATGTCGGCGTCGGTTTCTAAGTTTTCCAAAGTTAATGAATCAACAAAGGTTTTTATTTTAAAACCCGTCATTTTATTGGTAATATATTGTCTCATATCCGGCCAAATGCCGTAAAAAGCTACTTTCATAAAATAGAGAATTATGAATTATATGGTGATTCTTAATGTTGCATTATACTTCAATCACCACCGGTAAAATCATCGGTCTTTTTTCCGTTTTTTGGAAAAGGAATTTTCCAACTTCATCGCGAATTCTATTTTTAATGTAATTAGTGTCAGTCCAGGATAGTGGAGCGGATTTAATAACCATTTTTTTCACTTGAAAGCGCACATCCTCAATCAGTTCTTTGTTTTCCTTTAAAAAAACAAATCCGCGCGAGATGATATCTGGATTTTGGATTAGCCTGCCGGTTTTGGTATCCACCGTGGCAATCACTACTACCATGCCGTCTCCTGCCAGAACTTGTCGATCGCGCAGAACAATGTTAGTAGTGTCAGTTACCCCCAGTCCGTCAACAAACACATAGTTGGCTGGCACACGCTCGGCGGTTAGTTGCCCGCCGTGGTTGTCAAAAACAATCACTTGTCCATTGTCTGGCACGAATATTTTATTAGGATCAAAGCCGACTTTTTCTTTAGCTAATTTAGCCGCCTCTTTGAGCATATAGTGGTTGGCATAGACGGGAATAAAATAGGTTGGTTTAATTTCATTAAGCATATATAATATATCTTCACGATTGCCATGACCGGAAACATGAATATCCATAAGGCCGCCGTGAATGACATTGTCGCATTGGCGGTAGAGGTTGTCTTTTAAACGTTGGATTGTTCTTTCGTTGCCTGGAATAATTGAAGACGAGAGAATTACCGTGTCGGTCTTTTTTAATTTGACATTTTTATGATTTTTGTCGATTATCCTGGATAAAACGGCATTACCTTCGCCTTGAGCGCCGGTGCAAAGAATCACCACTTTGTTATCCGGGAAATTATCAACCTGTTTAATTTGGATGACGGTGCCATTTTTATATTTAATATAACCGAGTTCTTTGGCGATTTCAATATTCATTTTCATACTGTAGCCGTCCAAAGCGACTTTCTTTCCTAATTTTTCCGCCATTTGTAAAATCCAACCGATTCTTTCAATCTGTGAAGAAAACGTGCCAATAATTACCCGTCCGGCTGATTGATTGACAATTTCAGTTAAGTTTTTTTTCATTTCTTCATTCGTGGAACTTGTCCGGACATCAATAGCGCCAAGACTCTCTAACATCAAAATAGTTGGTTTAGGTAAATTGGTCAGGTGTTTATAACTTAAAAATGGCAAGCCTTTTTTATCTTTTTCCAATGTCCAATCACCAGGATGCAGGACCGTTCCAATAGGAGTATTTATGACCACACCGATCGCGTCCATAATTGAATGTTCAATTTGAAAAAAACTTATATTAAAACTGCCTAATTTAATTCGGTCATTGACGCTTTTAACGGCAATTGTTTTTAATTTTTGGCTGCTTCCTTTTTCATAATCTTCCAAACGGTGTTTAGTCATGGCCACGGTTAGGTCGCGTCCCACGATCGTTGGATAACCCAATTTTTGCAACAGTATTGGCGCGGCGCCGATATGGTCCAAATGTCCATGGGATAAAATTACGCCGCGAATATTTCTTTCTTTACCGCGCAGATATTCAATATTGGGTATGATGTAATCAATTCCGGGCATATCTTCTTCCGGGAATTGAATACCCATATCTAATATAATAATATCATTATTATATTCAAAAACCGTCATATTACGGCCGACTTCTTCACAGCCGCCGATTGGTATGATTCTTAATTTATCTTTATTTGAATTTGATAAATTATTTTTGTTATCTATCCGTTTAAAGTTAAATTTTCGCGTACCCGAAGAACGCGATTTAAAATTCGTTTGTCTGTTCGGTCTGGAGTCATTTTTACTTTGCATACAAAATAGTTATGAAGTTTTTAAAATTATGAAGTTTATAAAATTGACAATCAATAATTTTTAACCTTGTAATTCAATTATGTGCCGAAGAGAGGATTTGAACCTCCACGGGGTTGCCCCCACTAGCATCTGAAGCTAGCGTGTATGCCAGTTTCACCACTTCGGCCTTATTGCCACTGTATTTTACGTTTGGTCTTTAGATACCAACTATTGATTGAGCTATAGCGGTTGGGGGCTGATTCCGCTTTTTTTAATTCCATTCCTTTTAGGTGTTTATTGATAATCATAGTGTGAGTTGTGGTATAAAGAAAGACCGCAGGGATTTCTTCTTCTAAAATAACATTGAATTTTTGATAAGTTTTTTGTCTATCTTCCGAGCTGTTAGTTTGCCGACCGGTAATCAATAATTTATCGGCTTCGCTATCATTAAAGTTGGATAAATTTAGACCTGGATGTTTGGCCTGAGAAGAGTGCCAAAATGGGTAAGGATCGGGATCGGCGCCGATCAGTTCCGAATACAACAAGATGTCGTAGTCGCGTTTTTTTATTATTTCTTGAATTTGTTGGCGATCAATTAATTTAACATTGGTTTTTATGCCGATGGATTTCCACATATCGGCAATATCTTGAGAGACCTTTTTATATTCATCAGTATTAAAAGTACTAATGGTTAAGTCCAAAAATTTATCACTATCGTCTTGTAAATAATAACTTTGTTTAGAATCCATGGATTGCCGGATTTGGTCTTTAATTTTGTCTTCTATTTTTTTGATTGAACTGGAAGCCGTTTCCGGCGTGCTGCTGGCGTCAGTTTGAATTTTGGCTATTTCCGTTTCTTTATCTTTAAATAATCGTTTATATTCCAGCTCAAAATATTTTTCCGGCTCAATTTTATCCCAATTTTTTACTAGAATCGCTGTTGACGATGGCTGACTATAGTAGTTGGCGTTATTGTTTAAGTAACCCTTGATAAATGGATAATCAATCAGATCAATATTATTGTTGAGTAATTTTTTAATCCGTTCTTTATCCGTGGCATATTTAAGAGCTAAACGGATATTATTATCTTTAAGTTTATTGCTGTTTAGATTAAAAAATAAAGCGGTGTATTGCGGTAAATTGAA
>CAYHSR010000085.1:0-3696 GCA_964359335.1 uncultured Gammaproteobacteria bacterium
CTAAGGTAATGGAATTATTATTTAAAAGCATTCCGCTTACTCGTAAACTTAATGATAAAGTATTGATATATGGTAAAGCAAAAAACAAATTTGGGCGGTGGTGATAATCAAGACAAGAAGTTAAAAAAATATTAAAAAAAATATGAACTATCTCCTTTTTGTAAAATTTAATAACGGTTTAATGCATAATGCTGCCCATAAGAATGTAAGGGATGTTTTGCAAAGTGTTAAGCAGTTTATTTATGAAGAAGAAGAGTCGGATCTTGATGGTAAAAAATTGCTTAATGTCCGTGAATTGAAAGAACATTTGAATAGATACGATGATTATTTTGGTCAATTATTAAATGGCACCTGGTTCCATATCCAGCCGCAAAATGTGTTTGAGATTATAAAATAAACTTACCAAATAATTATGTCCGTAATCAGAAATTATGACTCTCAAAAAATACACGACGTTGGTTTAAGAGATATAGCTGCTACTGCCAACAATAGACCCGCTACTCATGCCTTGCCAGCAGGGGCGGACGCCTATTTTGCATTGTTACGGAAAAAAATTGACAATGAAGTCTTAGGAGTTTTACCCGATAGAGTAATATTAGATATGATAGATGCTCTAATATTAAGAGAAAGCGGAAGGCAAATCAAACTTTTTGATTACTCGGTCGTAATTGCACCCTTATTTAAAGCATTAGAAGGTTCTATGATTTTTATTGCTGAAGAATTAAAATTAGGGTTAGATAAACCATGGCAGGTGGGACGAGCATTAAATGAAAAACAGTTAAAAAAGTATTTTGAAGATGTTTTGGATAAACTTAAGGGTATAGATAAAAATAAAAAATTAGAAATAAAAATCTGGTTAACAAATTGCGAAACATTTCTAACCCAATATCGTCATAATCCAGCACATTATGGTAATGAAATAATAATAGAGTATGAAAAAATAGTCCAAAAAACTGAAACTATTTTTGAAACAATAAATGAATTAATAAAAAGATTATTAGAACCCAAATTAATAAATTAAAGAGTATCAAAAATCCTATAGTTCAAAAATAAACTTTCAAAACCAACCCAACAAAAAATCTCCGATCTAGTTCGCAAATCCCACGAAGCACGGAAAAAATCAAACGAGCTTTTAGAAGAAGCAAAACATAAAGTTGAAGAATTAATAGAGAAAGGAAAATAAATATGACTTTGATACTTACTGCTATACGCAAAGAAGGAATATGTATATGTGCCGATAGAAGATATAAAATAATAGATAATGACGGTTCAGTGAAAATAGAAAATACTCATAATAAGATATATAAATTTCAAACAATCCCCTATGTAATATTCAATCACGGAATTAATAAAATCGACGGCAAGGACTGGATGGAGTACTGTTTGGAGTATGAAAATTCGGCTAGATGGAAAGATAAAAGTCATTCCCAAATAGTTAATAATTTTAAAAATTTTATAGAAAACAACGTAGAAAAAGAACTTAGTCGCTACAAAGATGACAAAAAGTATGCCATTGGCTTTCTTTTGGGAGGAAAACCGCCATCAGAAAATAAATATAAGATCAACGAATTGCATTGGTTATTAGAGTTAAATGAAATTAAATTTACAATAAATAAACATCAATTTTTTGTTATAACCGGAGATGGTAAGGCTTGTTTGGATGCTTTCTTGGGTAAACACCCGGAGATACTTACTGATAAATACTGGAAAGTGATAAATCTACATGATGCAGAAAACGAGCTTATTAAACTATTCAAATTAGCAGTAAGTGAAAAGTCGAGGTTGGATAATGATGAATTTTCCGATGATTTTGATATTGAGTTTATAGAGGGATAGTCCAAAGTTTCATAAATTCTCCATTATTAAAAAAATTGATATTGAATAATAAATTAATTCATCTAAATAAAACCTCTATAAGAAAATATAAAAAAATATATAAAAACTATGACCGCAAGACAAATTTTAAAATCTGTCGGGTTAAAACCCGACGATACCATCCTGTCAATTACTCAAGGCGGAGCCCTGGTGACGCTGCTGGATTTTATTAAAGAATGGGAATTGAAAATAAAAGTAAACAAGATAAGTAAAGAGGATTGGGAGACCATTTTTGCTTGTTATGCCAATGCGATTATTGATTTTCATCCAGATGATGACCATCAGGAGCGAATAGTATTTCTGAAAAATAGTCAAATGTTCAAAAAGTACGGCTTAACCGACGAAGATGTAATGCGATTAGATTTTTGTTGACATTGTTTGTCTGACAAGACATAACCAAACATCCAATACTGGAATTTGGCACGACAGAGCGAGGCAATTTAATTTTTATTTGCGAGGATTTAAGTATTTGTTGATAATGAGAAAACCGAGTCAATGAATTAATATTTAACAATAATTAAAAAACTGTATGCCGAAAAAACAATCACCAAAAAACAAACCAGCTTCAAAAGGCGTCGCTTTGCCGGCGACAAAAGACATTGTGATGCTTAATTCATGGGCGCATGAAGGCAGCCAAGAGGCAGTTGAAAAATTAAAAAAATTTATTGCTGATACTGATGATGAAAAATCAAGAACTTGGGCCGAGATGGCTTTAGACGAAGCCGAGTATTTTTATTATGGACCAGACAACGACAAAGAAGAAAATGAATTTTTATTAGCTCGGCTAATACAAGATAAAGAAGATAAGCTGTGGGAAAAGACCTGGAAAGTGGATGCCGCTAAATTAGAATTGCAAAAACTGGACTTGGATCGTAAGGTGCACGCCAAGATTATTAAAAAACTAAAAAATAAAAACCAACGAGAGGACTGGCAGTATAATTTTAGTGAAGATTATTATACTATTGTTAAACATCGTCTGTCTGAACTGGAAGACGAGATTGCTTATGAGATGGCTTGGCTTGATGAAGCCCGGAAGCTGATTACTTTAGAAAAATATAAAAATATTCCCGCTGATATTTTTAAACATATTCATTTTGATGGCGATGGTTGCAGTTTTTGGGAAGATGACTATAATAGCAATGAAGAATTTCCGATAGAGGATTGTTATGATGATTATGACAATGAAAAACTTCCAGAGTCAAGTAAAGTTGAAGATATTCCCTTTTAATTGTTTGTGTGTGATGTCCGACCTCCCACCTAGCAGGAAAAAGTATGGCTGGCAGGCGCTAAAAAAGAGGTAAAACAAATATGATTAAAGAGCAAGAGAAAAATAACCAAATAATTATCTATAATACTGAAGACGGGCAGACCAAAATTGAAGTCCAGGTGAAAGATGAAACGGTTTGGCTTTCGCAAAAACAGATGGCCGAACTTTTTGATTGTACTGTGGAAAACATAATATTTCACCTTAAGAATGTTTTTGAAAGCGCTGAATTAAGTGAAAAATCAACTACTAAGGATTATTTAGTAGTTCAAAAAGAGGGCAATAGAGAGGTAAGACGGCCAATTAAGATTTATAATCTTGATGCCATTATTTCCATTGGATATCGGATTAATTCCTTACGCGGCACGCAATTTAGAATTTGGGCGACACAGAAACTAAAGGAATATATTATCAAGGGCTTTGTTATGGATGACGAAAGATTAGCCGAAGGCAGGGTGCGTAAAACTTATTTTGAAGAGTGGAAAGAAAGAATTCGAAAAATTACTGACCTTTGCATATTAGGTTGAATAGTGAAAATTGTAGATTGGCGTTAGCTG
>CAYHSR010000086.1:0-1187 GCA_964359335.1 uncultured Gammaproteobacteria bacterium
TCCATTCTCACTGGCGTCAATTTAATCGTAATACCACGCTCTTGTTCTAATTCCATTGAGTCCAAAACTTGTTTTCTCATTTTTCGTTGTTCAATGGTTTTAGTCAATTCCAAAAAACGATCCGCCAGAGTGCTTTTGCCGTGATCAATATGCGCGATAATGCAGAAGTTTCGAATATTTTCCGTCATAGTTCAATCCCTTCTTCTATGTGTATACCTCTAACTCTTAGCCACCGTCGTCTAAAGCTGTCTTTAAGTTGATTAAACTCTGGTAATTTTAGAATATAGCATAGTAAGCCGTAAACCACAAGTCCTAAAATTCCGGCAACAGCTCCTTGAACCAGAATTCCCCAAAATTTTTCGTGATTGACGATTTTGGCTATCGTGTATTTGGCGAATTGAATAACGATCGACATAAACAAAGCTGCCAAAGATATTTTCCAAAATGAAGAGAATATCCTATGCTCAGATAGAGTTTTAGTTTGAGCGCGAAGAGCAATCGCCAACAGAACAAAATTAATTACCGCGCCGATGGAAAAAGCCAAAGCCAAGCCGGCTACGCCAAGCATATTTTTAAAGATTAAAGCAAAAATAATTGTCAACAATTCCGAAATCAGCGCGATAATAAATGGTGTTTTGGTATTTTCCAAAGCATAAAAAGCCCGTCCTAAAAGCGGAATCAACGCTTGCGCGAATAAACTTAAGGCAAATAATGCTAAAGTATCAGCAGTGTTAATCGTGGCCTCCCAGCCGAATTGTCCACGACCAAAAACCACTCGGACAATTTGCGAGCGCAATAAAACCAAGACAACAGAGAATGGTATAGTCAAAAAAAGTATTTGGGCAATAGTATGAGATAGATTTTTTATAAATGAATTTAAATCTTTGTTGGCGACCGCTTCCGAAAGCGCTGGAAAAACCGCCAGCGCGAATGGCAGAGCGATAATTCCGGTCGGCACGGCTTGCAAATTATTGGCATAGCTGTAAACCGCGATACTGCCAGTTGGCAAAGTGGAAGCGATAATGGTAATAATCACCAAATTGATTTGGCTCATAGCAATCGCCATCGTACGGGGAATGGTTAGCAATCCGACTTTAATAGTTTCCAAATCACGCAATTTTAAAATAAATTGATAATGAAAGCCTATTTTGTAAGCGCCATAGGTTTGCAAGCCGAAATGCATTAAT
>CAYHSR010000086.1:1197-3653 GCA_964359335.1 uncultured Gammaproteobacteria bacterium
TAATGCTCCGAGTACAACACCCCAGGCAATTCCGGTTAAACCAAAATAAGGGACCAGACCGACGATGCCGACAATAATTCCCAAGTTATAAAATATCGGGGCAATGGAAAACAACAGGAACGATCTGAGCGATTGTAAAATAGTTCCCATGATCATGGAAATGCTCAAGATAAAGATGGAAATAAACATTATTCGTCCGAATTGAGTCGCCAATTGTAAAGTGGCTTGATTAAATCCGGGCGCTAAATACGGCATTATTTTAGGCATAAAAATTATTCCCAAAATAGTCAACGACAGCATCATTAGCCCTAAAATATTGATAATATTATTAGCTAAGCGCCAAGCGCTGTCTTTACCCTGTTTAATTAACAATCTAATAAAGATCGGAATAAAACCGGCGCTAATGGCTCCGACGATTAGTAGATTATAAAGCAAGTCCGGCAACTTAAAAGCGGCATAATAGGCATCCATTACATAGCTGATGCCAAAATAATCGGCAAAAATACTTTCACGGATCAGGCCGACTAGTCGGCTAATTAAAGAAGCACCAGAGATAATAAGCGCGGCGCCGGTAATGGTTTTGGATTGGGATGAAAAAATTTTTGTGAACATTTTTTATTTCGCGTAATAATTCACAATCAAATTGGCTGTTTCGGTTTTGGTTTGAGTGTTGAATGATTTGACGTACAACGAACCGGTTGTCTGATCTTTTTTGAAAGAAAACTGGTTTTCTTGTTTGCTTTTGCTCTCGGCTGTTATTTCAAAGCCGTTTTTTTGCAATTCGTTTTTGTAATAACTATATAAGAATTCCGGATCAGTATTAAGGTTGTTCCATTTTATTTTTATGACATCTCTTTGATCGCTTACCGGGGAATTTATCAGTTTCCACACATCTTTTAAGGTGGATTTATTTTCTAACCCGCTATCTTGAGGATCCAGTACGGAGATTATTGGCGAAAGTATTATTTTGGGGAATAAAGCCGATAATTCAATCACTCGGTTTTTATATGTGCCGGATATAAAAGTGATTTTTTCTATTTTATTTTCATCATAGACCGGTATGCCGTAGGGGAAGTTAGTTGGCATTTTGGTAATAGTTTGCGGGCCGATACCGATGGCAAATTTAAGAATTATTATTATTATTATTACAATAAACACCAAACAACCGCAACCGCCGATACAGCTGCGTTTGATACTGGAGAAAGTTGAATACTTGCGGGTTAGCTCTTCAAGCGGCGGTTCTTTGATTTCAACATCTTTGATAATATCTCGTCGCATACGGAGTTTAGTATAGCAGTAAAATAGGGGTTTGTATAGGCTGGTTTATGTGATATAATAAAAATAAATTATGCAAATTTCTTTCCATGGCGCGGCTCGTGAAGTAACCGGATCTTGTACTTTATTGGAATATGATGATTATAAAATTCTAATTGATTGCGGGATGTTTCAGGGCGATGAAAAAACCGATCAAAAAAATTTTGCTGATTTTGGCTTTAATCCAGCGGAGTTGGATGTGGTTATTATCACCCATGCTCATTTGGATCATGTCGGTCGTTTGCCTCTTTTAATCCAGCGCGGTTATAACGGTAAGATTTACTGTGCTTTGGCCACTGTTCAACTGATTAAATTAATTTTAGAAGACGCGGTGGCGGTAATGGAATATAATTATCGCAAATTGGGTGAGCCGATTTTATATGATTTATATTCAGTTCAAGAGGTGATTGGGCGTTTAGTTGGGGTTGATTACAATCCAGCCGCTGTTAACAACGCGTTTTTACCGACGTTGGATTGCTCGTTTACCTTTCATGATGCCGGCCATATTTTTGGTTCCGCGTTTATAGAGTTAAATATTGCCGATAAAAAAATTATTTTTAGCGGTGATTTAGGCAATACGGACGTGCCAATTCTGCGCGAAACAACGCCGCTGCCGACTAATGTTGATTTGGTAATTTGCGAATCAACGTATGGCGGTCGAATTCATGAAACCAAGGACAATAAAAAGCGAGAAGATTTGATTGAAAGATTTATCGTGAACGCGCTTAGAAGAGGTGGAGTGTTAATGATTCCCTCGTTCGCGTTAGAAAGAACCCAGCAATTGCTTTACGTGTTAAATAATTTAATTGATCGCCAACATCGTATTCCCAAGGTGCCAATTTTTTTGGATAGTCCTTTGGCGATTAACGCCACAGAAGTTTATCGTCAATTTCCCGGTTATTATAATCAAGCGGCTGCCAAATTATATTCAGCCGATGATGATTTGTTTGAATTTCCCGGATTGATATTGTGTTCTACGCTGGAGGAATCAAAAAAAATTAACCAAACAATTGGCGCCAAGATAATTATTGCCGGCGCTGGTATGATGAATGGCGGTCGGATAGTCCACCATGCCAGAAGATATTTATCAAATAGTTCCAATACCATTTTATTTATCGGTTATCAGGCCAAAGGTACTTTGG
>CAYHSR010000087.1:0-3622 GCA_964359335.1 uncultured Gammaproteobacteria bacterium
CGGAGTCACGTCGTTTACAGTAACGACATTAAGTCCATTGGCGTTTAATCCACGAATCGCTCCCTCGCGTCCACCGCCAATACCTTTGATAAATACATGGACATCTTTAAGACCATAAGCAGCCGCTTTTTCCACCGCGCTTTTAACAACCTGACTAGCGGCGTAAGGCGTGGCTTTTTTGGGACCCTTAAAACCCACTTGTCCGGAAGATGACCAAGATAAAACATTACCGTTAGTATCCGCTAAAGTCACGATGGTATTATTATATGAAGCCTGAATATAGGCATTGCCATGCGTCACCTGCTTAATCACTTTCTTTTTCTTTTTTAACAATTTTTTGGTCGCGGTTTTAGTCGCCGTGGTTTTTGTATCTTTTGCGTCTACCATACTATTTTAACTCAATTTAAATTTTATTAAGTTTTTTGCGCGGATGGCTTGCGTCCGCTACCCATGGTTTTCCTGACATTGCCGCGAACAGTGCGAGTGTTAGTTTTAGTTCGTTGTCCTCTAACCGGCAAATGTTTGGCATGCCTCATTCCGCGATAACATTTGATTTCCTTTAGTCGTTTGATGTTAGCCATTACCTCCCGGCGCAAATCACCTTCGGTTTTATGTTGTTTCTCAATAATCAACCGCAATTTATCTTGCTGATCCTGAGTTAAATCTTTAGTTCTGACGCTTTCATCAATCTGGGAAACCTTTAAAATCTTTTTGGCCGTAGACGGACCAATGCCAAAAACATAAGTTAGAGCGATAACGATTCGTTTTTCTTTTGGTATATTTACACCGGCTACACGCATATGAGTTTATAAAGTATAAAGTTCTTAAAGTTATCCTTGTCTTTGTTTGTGTTTGGGGATTTTACAAATCACAACCACCCGTCCTTTGCGTCTAACGACTTTGCAATTTTTACAAATTTTTTTCACTGATGATTGTACTTTCATAAAATATAAAATACCAACCATTACCGTGCGATATCCACCCCATTCTTTAATTGAACGAGTACACCGCAATGGTTGATATTCTTTTTAATAACGATAAGATATTCTCCCTTTAGTTAAATCGTAAGGCGTCATTTCTACCCGTACTTCATCGCCAACACTTAACCGTATCCGATTCAGCCTCATTTTTCCTGACAAATGAGCTAAAATTTCCTGCCCACTTTCAAGTTTTACTCGAAAAGTCGTGGCCGGTAACAATTCTTGGATGGTTCCTCTGAACTCAATTACGTCTTTATTTTTAGCCATTTTTATAACAAATTAATTGACTCCGTTATTTTAAACTATTTGTTTTAAATAGTCAAGAGCCAATGTATGAATTTATACACAAGCGTCAGTTCTTGTCATTGCGAGGGAGTTCGCACGAACGAAGCAATCTCGCCTGTGTCTGCGAGTCGTGAACGAGATGTCGCTGGCTCCATAGTGGCGAAGCCCTGTGAAGCCAAAAATGCTTGTTGTTTAGCATTGTGGTTCCACAGCCCTGCGGGGACTATGGAACCAGCGAAGCAGCGAAGCGAGTCGTGAACGAGATTGTTTCGTCGTTTCGCTTCGCTACACTCCTCGCAATGACAGACTACTTCCGATACACAAAATGTTTATAAAGCAAAAAATTCCAACTGACACCCAACATTATATTGGCCACCCGGACTATTTTAGCGTCAAATCCAAAATATTTATACCACAACCACATCCAACCGATGGCCACTATATAATTAAATCCCACCATCAAAAAAAACCTAAGCATTTGAACGCGCGTGTCTCCTTGAGCCTTAAAAGACCATAACTTATTTAAAAAAAACACATAACAAATCACCAAGATTTGATTAAAAGCCACGGCCAAAACAGGATCTATTTTAAAAAAATCTATACTCAACACTAATGTTCCCATGTCTAACACAAACGCTGAACAACCGGTTATGGCGTATTTAGCGAATTGATCGCGGGAATTCCAAAAATGTAATAGTAATTTTTTAAGCATTGGATTTTATTCTAAAACCGCCTTAATTCGCCTTACACCGGAACTAGATGCCTCCTCTTTGACAATTCTAAATTTACCTAAAACACCGGTGTGTTCAACATGCGGTCCGCCGCAAATCTCTTTAGATATCGCGCCGATAGTGTAAACTTTAACTTTATTTCCATACTTATCTTCAAACAAACCCAACGCCCCTTTTAACTTGGCCTCGGGTACGGTCATCTCTTCACAAATTACTTTACAGTCTTCTTTAATAGACTTATTAACCAAATCTTCAACTTGTCGTTTTTGTTCGTCCGTCATTTTTTCCGGATGAGAAAAATCAAAACGTAAACGTTCGGCATTTATATTACTGCCTTTTTGCGCCACATGTTCGCCAAAAACTTGACGCAAAGCCGAATGTAATAAATGCGTGGCAGTATGATACTTTTTGGACATTTCGCTATCATCAGCCAGCCCGCCTTTAAATTTTTGTTCGCCGCCAAGGCGTGATAATTCTTGATGTTTTTTCATTTCTTCTTCAAACCCTTTAACATCAATATCTAAATTATTTTCTTTCGCCAACTCAACAATCATCTCAATCGGAAATCCATAACTCTGATACAAATCAAAAACATCTTTAGTCGGAATCATTTTGTCAGTCAAACCCTTAATTCTTAATTCATAATTCTTAATCCCCTTCTCTAATGTGTTTCTAAACTTACTTTCTTCTTTCGCCATCTCGGTATAAATAAATTCTTTATTTTTTTCAACTTCTGGATAAATATCTTTAAAAATTTCAATTACTTTTTCCGATATTTTTGAACAAAAATTTTCCTTTATGCCCAAAATATGACCTTGACGAATTGCTCGACGGATTAAACGACGAACAATATAACCTTGATCAACATTGCTTGGCGACACGCCTTTATTGTCTCCCATAATCATCACAGCCGCTCGGATGTGATCGACGATTATACGCATTGCTTTAGCCACTTCCAAATTTTCTATATATTCACGGCCGCTAATTTCTTCTATTTTTTGGATTAATGGCCAGAGAATATCGATTTGATAAAGATCTCTATAATCATTTAAGATAGCCAACATTCGTTCCAACCCCATTCCTGTATCAACATTTTGTTGTTTCAACGACGCAAATTTATTTTCTATTGTCTTGTTATATTGCATAAAAACATCATTCCAAACCTCCAGCCAATTATTTTCATCACTCTGTGGATTACTACCTTTTGGCGGATATTCTGTTTCACCGCGCCAGTAAAATATTTCCGTATCCGGACCGCACGGACCGGTATTTCCGGCCGGGCCCCACCAATTATTTTGTTTCGGCAAGTAAACAATTTTATCTTTTGGCACACCCAATGATTCCCAGATTTGAGCGGACTCATTATCACGTGATGCATTGGCATCGCCAGCATAAACCGACACAGCCAGTTTCTTTTGA
This sequence comes from uncultured Gammaproteobacteria bacterium, assembly GCA_964359335.1. GTDB lineage: Bacteria > Patescibacteriota > Patescibacteriia > Magasanikbacterales > GWA2-37-8 > CAYHSR01. Next base: position 3,416 of record CAYHSR010000087.1, read on the forward strand.
TCCAATCCTAACCAATTGGGTGAGGTCAAAAATTCCCAACTCCACTCTATGGTATCTTTTTTAAAATAATCGCCCAATGACCAATTACCAAGCATTTCAAAAAAAGTCATATGGCTCAAATCACCTACTTCGTCAATATCTTGCGTACGGACGCATTTTTGCGCGCTAGCCAATCTTTGTCCATCTGAATGTTTTTCTCCCAGTAGA
>CAYHSR010000088.1:0-3589 GCA_964359335.1 uncultured Gammaproteobacteria bacterium
TTTAGTTTTTATGACCGAAGAAAATCAACCATCAGACACCAAACCGACCATCAAAAACCGAGTTCTGCGCAAGTTGGCTGAGTTTGGTTTATTTTTTTTGGAATTAGTTAAAGTTGGCGTATTGGCGGCGATTACGATTATTGTTATTCGCCACTTTTTATTTAAACCATTTTATGTTCGTGGAGCTAGCATGGAACCGAATTTTTATGATAAAGAATATTTGATTATTGATGAGTTGACTTATCGTTTTCGCGAACCGGCCCGAGGCGATGTCTTGGTTTTTAAATATCCGGAAAATCCGTCAGAGTTTTTTTTAAAAAGAATTGTTGGTTTGCCAGGGGAAAGGGTTAAAATCAGCGACGGCCGAATCAGAATTTATAATCAGGAATATCCGGACGGAGCGGAATTAAAAGAAGAATATTTGCCACAGGAATTATTGACCATCGCCGGCAATCAATCAGCGATTACGGTCAAAGCCGATCAATATTTTGTTTTAGGAGATAATCGTTCTAATAGTTATGACTCGCGGCGATTTGGCGCGATTGACAAAAGCGCTATTGTTGGCCGGGCGATATTTCGCGGCTGGCCGTTTGATCGCGCCAAGATAATTAAAACACCAGAGTACTAGATTAATTTTTAGCGCTTAAAGTTTATCATTTATTTATGCCAAAAAAAAATAAAATTCAAAAATCTAAAAAAGTAATCGTAAAAAAGATCAGTCCTAAAAAAGTGTTTATTAAAAATCAGGTGTTTAAGACGAACAATGCGGGCGCGTCTATTAGACAATCAGACAAAAAAGGCAAGCAAAAAGAATTTTTTAAATACACTTTACTGCGCGGGATGCACGATATTTTGCCGCGAGAAGAAAAATATTGGCGTCCGTTTCGGGATAACGCCGTCAAGCTGGCCGACCATTTTTTATATCGTCAAATTGAAACGCCGGTTTTGGAGGATGCTAATTTGTTTATCCGTTCGGTTGGCAAGGGTACGGATATAGTTGATAAAGAAATGTATATTTTTGAAGATCGGGATGGAAAAAAAGTTTGTTTGCGCCCTGAGATGACCGCGTCCGTGGTGCGGGCCTATATCATGCATGGCCTTTGGAGTTTACCACAGCCGTTAAAGTTATGGTATTGGGCGCCGATGTTTAGGCACGACCGTCCTCAGGCCGGACGTTATCGACAATTTACTCAATTTGGTTGTGAGGTGTTTGGGAGCGACGATCCGGCGGTTGATTCCGAGTTGATTTTAATGGCGTATAATTTTTTTGTTGATTTAGGTTTGCCTGTGCAAATAAAAATTAATAGTATTGGCGCGACCGAAGAGAGAAATAAATATATTTCAGCTTTGGTAGAATATTATCGTGGCAAACGAAGTTATTTGTGCGATGATTGTAAAAAACGTTTAAATAAGAATCCATTACGTCTGTTGGATTGCAAGCAAGAGCAGTGTAAGCCGATTAAAGATGAGGCGCCGCAAATTTTGGAATGGTTAGAAAGCGAATCCAAGGGACATTTTATGAAAGTGTTGGAATATTTGGATGAATTGGCCATTCCCTATGCTTTAGATCACACTCTGGTTCGAGGTTTAGATTATTATAATCGAACAGTGTTTGAAATTTATCCGGCGGTTGATGGTGAAATGAACACTCAAGGCGCCTTAGGAGGCGGCGGACGTTATGATCCTTTAATAGAACAGATGGGCGGTCATCCTTCATTCGGTTCCGGCTTTTCTATCGGCGTTGAACGCGCCGCCCAATATCTTAAACAGGCCTGTGAACAACAAATCTGCGCTTTACCCAAGGCAGAGTGCAATGTTTATGTGGCTCAATTAGGCGATCAAGCCAGACGCAATGCCTTAAAATTGATCAATAATATTAGAAACTCTGGCCTGAAAATTGATTATAATTTAACCAAAAATTCTTTAAAAGTTCAACTTGATTCCGCCAATGGACTAAAAGTACCGTACACCTTAATTTTAGGTCAAAAAGAGGTGATAGATCATACAGTGATTATCAGAGATATGGAGTCCGGCGTTCAAGAAATAGTGGAACAAAGCAAGATAGCCAAGATAATAGCGCATAAATTGGAAAAAATTGACTTAAAGAAAAAAAGATAGTATAATTTAATTACATTTTTATTCATTTAATCACGCGGGGAGGTGTAAATTGTGTCAGAAATAAAACGAAAGAAGAATGAATCGTTTGAATCATTCTTGCGGCGGGTCAAAAAACGTTGGCAGCAGTCCGGTAAGATTTTGCAAGCCAAAAAGATTCAGTTTTTCATCCCACGGCAAAGTAAAACTGCCGTGCGGAAAAGCGCTTTACATCGGGAAGAAAAGCGAAAAGAGATTGAATATCTGAAGAAAATTGGCCAAATGCCAGAAGAGACATTTAAACGTTAGAATCTTGTTATTAACCAATTTTTGGTTTTAACGCTTGTCACATGTATAGGGGGCTAAACAAAAACAATAAAAGAAAAGTCGTTGCCTTAGTTTTTATGGCTATGGCTTTTTTTTGTTTAATACTGATTGGTCGGAGCGTTTTGGCGCAGACGCCAGCCGTCGAGATTCAACAGGGGATCGATATAATTGAAAAACCGTTAGGTTTGCCATCTACCGATATTAGAATAATTATTACGCGCATTATCCGTTATGCTTTGAGTTTGTTAGGAATAATCATGATCATATTAATGATGTATGCCGGTTATTTATGGATGACGGCAGGTGGCAATGATGAACAAATTGGTACAGCTAAAAAAATGTTACGCAACGCGATTATCGGTCTGATGATTATTTTAAGCGCTTACAGCATTGTGTTATTTGTGATGCGGATGTTGGGTATTGACACTTCCGGTTTGGGCAGTAATAACGCGCAGGCGCCGATAACGCAGAGGTTTGAAGGCAGTGGCTCTTTGGGGCGTTTGATTAAGGATCATTATCCAACGCCAAACCAAATTGATGTGCCGCGCAATACAAAGATTATAATTACTTTTAACAAACCAATTTTACCAGAAAGTTTGATTGAGGATACAAATAATGATAAAATTTTTGGCAATTGTTTGTCGCCATTTAAAAGTTGGACCGATAGTTGCGATCGAATAAAATTAGATAATAACGGCAAGATGTCTGATAATATCATAAATATAAAAGACGAAAAAAATAATACTTCCATTTTAGGCGGAGCGATTGTAGCCGCGACCACCACAGTCAATAAAGTCAGCGGGGTGTACACAATAGTGATTAAGCCGTTTACCGACTTAACCGATAAGGCAGGCGGTTATTTGGGTAGTACATTGGAAAAAATAAAATACTCGGTTCGTTTGGGCTCAAACATTAAATTGGATGATAAAGCCAATAATTATCCGGGAGCGTTTAGCGGAACCGGCGAAAGTTATTATAAGTGGTCATTTATTACTGATACTAAATTTGACCAGACCCCGCCGACCATAAATAACGTTTATCCGACCGGTGTTAGCGCCAAAAATACCGTTATTCAAATTGATTTTAGCGAAGCGATGGATCCAACAGGCATACAAGGAAGTTTTTCCGTTCAAGGCGCTTATTATAAATTAACCGGCAACAATATTTA
>CAYHSR010000089.1:0-3580 GCA_964359335.1 uncultured Gammaproteobacteria bacterium
AATATTAGACATCTTGGCCGCTTCTATAATATCCTGTGAAGAAATATTGTCCCGATAAAATTTAATATTATTTTCAATGGTATCATTTATCAAAAAGAAATCCTGCGAAACATAGCCGATATTACCCCGCCATGTTTCTAAGTTAATCTCTTGAATATTGGCTTCGTCCAATAAAATCCGACCGCTTTGCTGATTATAAAGACGCAAAATCAAATCCACGACAGTAGTTTTTCCCGACCCCGAGGGGCCAAAGATGCCGACTACTTCTCCCTTGCGGAAAGCCATGTTAACCCCCCTTAAAATAACCTTATCGCTGCCGTAAGAAAATTTTACGTCTTGAAATTTCAAAGCATTCTTAAAAACAAACTGTTTGCTGCCTTCGCTTTTTTCATAAAAATTGCCCGTTTGTTCTTTGTATTTTAATAAATTTGCTAAATAAGGGGAAAAGATATTCATCCTTTGTATTTGAATTTGGGTGTTTTGCAAATAAGTAAAAACTTTATAAATGGCATAAATGATAACCGTAAAAGAGCCATAATTAAATCCCACGAATTTATAGAGAAAAACGAAAATTGCCATTATAAACAACATGCCTATCGGCTGCGTTATTGAGTTCATGAAATTATCAAACAAAGCGATTCTAAAAGTCAAATTACTGTAATCCTCAAAGTAGCGATTGCCTTCTTTTACTATCTTTTTTTCTACCGACATGGCTTTGACTGACTTCATGCCCAAGACTACCTGATTTATAAAATGGGATAAATCTTTATACCAGCTGCTTAGCTTGGTTGACAAAACTCTGCTTTTATAAAACAGCGGTTTTAAAAAAAAGAAAATAAAAAACATTAAAATAACTAATAAAAGAGCCACCGGCACAGAAATGTTGAAAATTAAAAAAGTATAAACAGCCAGATTGACAACCATAATTAAGACGCTGCTGATAAGAGCAAACAAACGCGAACTATAATCTACATCAGTGGTAATATTTTGCACCAAATGACCGAGCTTCTGTTTAGATAAGTATGACCAATCAGCTTCCATGGTCATCTTAAAAAGTTTCTTTTTGTTATCTAATTCATAACTGGTTAAAATGCGCGAATTAATGTAGCCGGAACAAAATTGCACAACGGCCTTGATTAAAAACAAAATACAGATTACAAACAGTAAATTTTTGATTGAAAAATTTATTCCAAAAAAAGCAAAAACTTTTGAAAGCACATTATAGATAGTACCCTGGTTGGCGGATCCTTCTTTACTGACAAAAGACAGGAGAGGAATAAGCATGGTTAAACCAATCCCCTCCATAACTGAACCGACAAAGCTCAAAAAAACCATGGCAGCAATTCTTATTTTATAATTACCATACCCTTTCTTAAACAAGTGGTATAAACTAATTATTTTTTTATAATTAAACAACATAAAAAGGATTTAAAAAACAAATTATTTTGACTCTATTTTTTTCTTGAACAGATGACATTTACAGGATCATTTACGTTAAATATTTCCTCTATATTTTCTGACGACAAATCCAAAGGATAAATGCCATCCGATTTAATAATAGCTTTCATAAAAATCAATAGGCCCCACATGATCAGTGAGTGCTACTTGAAAAATCTTAAACTTATTAAAATGTTTAGTATTCTTTATTAATAATTAATAATTGATAATTGATAATTCTCAGGATCAGCCTCAAAAGCATAAACTTTACCTGTCGGTCCAACCAACTTAGAAAACAATCTTGTATAATATCCTATGTGGGCACCCGCGTCTACTACCGTCATTCCCGATTTAACTATTTTTTTAAAAATAGTAGCAGTTTCTTTTTCATACAGATTAAAAAGCATCACAATTTTCTGTTGTCTAATATAATTTTTAGGAAAATTAAAACCTTCAAGCAGAGCTACAAAATTAACAATACTTTCCAAAACTACTTTTAAATTTTGACGCAACCATCTACAGTGAAAAAAACTTTGATAAAATTTTTCTAATTTATTAAAATTCATAATATATTTATATTATTTTATATAAACAATTATTCCCTGAGCAAATAACTTAGGAAATAATTTGTTTAATAAAGGAAGACCTTCATATAAAACCATCCTGTCTATTTTGTAACCCATAGAATCAACCCAAAAAGACATATCTCTAACTGTCCAAAACCGTAAGTGTTCTCCTGGGTGCACAATCCATTGCAAAGGAAATCGGCCAAACAAAAATCTTAAACGATGAGCGTAGTAACCAGAGTTAGGAACGGAAATTATTAAGCCCTTTCTGGCTTTCTGGCGAATATGATAAATAAAAGTCTCAGGATTAGGCATGTGTTGAATTACCTCAAAAACAGTAACATAATCCGCTTCGGGTAAAGAATTAATATAATTAGAGTTATTAATATCCACACTTACGGTTTCAATACCTAAATTTTTGGCTTTGTCCATCACGGATTGGTCAATATTAACACCAGCTTCATTAATATTTTTCTTTTCTTGTAAATACCTGAGAACGGAACCATCACCAAAACTAATATCTAGGACTGTGGAACCTGGCTCAATAATATTTAAAGTTTGATTAGCTCTTTGTTTTTGCCAATTGCTAAAAATGAATCTCTTGCCACCCCTTCTTCTATTCCAGTATTTTTCATAATCAACAGAAAATTCTGCGCCATAATCACATTTGGAATAACCAAAAATTTGTTTAAAATCAATTTTAAGTTTACTGAAAAAAAGATGAATTTGATTAAACATAATTTTAATTTAAAATTTCCGCAAATAAAGTATTGATATCCTTAGTCTGAGGCCACACAACATTTTTCTGGGAATGATAATTTTTAATTAAATTATTTAAAATTTCTAGGTTGAACTCTTTTGGTAATTGCCCAGCTAAGTTATCATCTTTTAAATAATGTCCTAAATCAAATGAACAATCTAACTGAATAAGTGGTTTCTCATAATAAATCATCTCGCTTAAAAACGTACTATAAACTCCTACTACAGCATCAATTTGACTCAAAATTTGACCATCCACCGTCTCTGCCACTTCCACATTATCAGTTGATAAAAAACCGTAATGCTTTAATTGTTTTTCTCTAGTTAAATCAGGCCGTACTTTAAAAAATATTTTAACTCCGAAAAATAAAAACTTCCTTATATACTTACTAATTTCTTCTGGTGAAAGAGAAATTTCAAACGATAATAATATAGAAATAGTTTTTCCACCATCTTGCATTAATTTTTTTTCTTTCCAAATAATTTCCGGCAAACGACGCAACCAACCGCCAACTAAAGCATTCTGCTCATTATATTGTGAACTATATTTTAATAATAAGTTTCTCCAATAATCATTCCAGACAAACAACTTATCAAAAGTTACCGCTCGTTCCTTGGGTATCTCATAATTCATCCAACCCACATGATATTTTGTAAATTGGCCGTGCTGCAAGCCATAAATTTTAATATTATTCTTCCGGCAAGCGACAACTAATTCGTTGGTATAGCGCATATCATCAAGCGCCATAATTTCCCTGATTGAAATTTTTGATAAAATTTTCTCCAGTTTTAATATAAGCTGCCGACTGTTTGACATT
>CAYHSR010000090.1:0-3417 GCA_964359335.1 uncultured Gammaproteobacteria bacterium
TTTAGACAGCATAAAACCAGAATAGCCATTTTGGCGGTTTTGGTGTTGGTGGCGGGGGGGAGTTTGGGGGTTACATTAGTTAGTTTTGCAGGCCAACAAAAGGATAACGGTCCGAGCATTATGCAATTAATTGGTCAAGGTATGGGAGGAGGTGCAGGGGAAGGATTTTTTCCCTCACAAGATGCAAAAATTGAAGATTTACAAAAAGCAGGAGAATACGTTGTAAATCCAAAAAAGTTAGCCGTGGAAGTAGGAAAAGGTTTACTAAATTTTTCAGCTACTGTTATATATGCAGTTTTAGGTTGGATAATTCAGACCATATCTTATTTTATAGGAAATCTTTTATTAGTTATTACATCTATATTAAGTTATGTGATAACGTATAATAATTTTATCTATAGTGATGCGGTATTAAGCGGTTGGTTTGTAATTAGAGATTTGTGCAACATGTTTTTTGTGATTATTTTATTAGTAATTTCTATAGCGACAATATTAAAAATAGAATCTTATAGCTATAAGCAGTTATTAAGAAAAGTAATAATGATGGCCATTTTAGTTAATTTTAGTAAGTTAATTTGCGGAATTATAATTGATTTTGCGCAAGTAATATTATTATATTTTTACAATGCAGTCTCCGCCGGCCTAGAAGGAAACTTGTATTATAAATTAGGAATAGGTGATATTTTTGAGATATCTAGTGCACCCGGCGCTTTTACAAATGTTGAAGAGATGCAGGGCTTGACATTATTAGCAGCTTTACTTTTAGGTTTTATAATTTTAATTATTTCATTTTTTGTAATTTTGGCTTATTTGATAATTTTTGCTTTTCGTATTATTGCGCTTTGGTTATTAATAATATTATCTCCCTTAGCTTATTTAATGGCGACTTTTCCTCAAGGTGCGCAGTATGCCCGACAATGGTGGAATATGTTTACTAAATATGTAATTATCGGACCGATTTTAATGTTTTTTCTTTGGTTAGCGCTTACGGTTCCCAAGACAGCATTAGATTTTAAAAATAAAGATGAATTAAACGCGAGAATTAATAGGATTGCCCAGGAAACAGGCGAATCTAAGGAAAGTATTAGGGCGACGGTTACAAAAGCAGGGAGCGCAGAGAATGTTTTACAATTTTTAGTAACTACATTATTTTTGATTGGCGGATTATTGGCTGCCCAAAAAGGTAGCACTTACGGCGCGGGGTTTGCGGGCGCGGTGGCGGGGAGGATAAGGGGGGTTGGGACAAAGATGTCGCGGGCGCCGATGGCGCTTGGTCGTTGGGGAGGGAGATGGGCTGATGATCGTCAGGCAGCATTCCAGCGTAGCTTTATGAAATCAAAATTGGGGCAGAAATTGGCGCAGACGAAAGTTGGCGAGAAGCTTGGCTTAGAGAGATTAGCGACACACGGAGTTGCCCTAAGAACCATTCCGGCGGCCTGGAAGGCACGAGCGGGACGGAAGGAAAAAGAGCGCATGGCCGAATCAGCCGCGGTGGCGGAAGATATTTTAAATCGGGCGATGTTTTTAACTCCTGATAAAAGCGACCGGACAAGATTAGCCAGAGGAGCGCGAGTTAAAGAGGCAAAAAGTGAAATAGAGGCCGGATCAACAGAGACTTCGGTGATGCTTGAACAGCTAAAGTTAAAATTAGATAAAACAGGGAGAGTTAAAAAGGGAATGGAGCATGAAGCCGAGGCGATTTTGCAGATAATGATGAAAAATCATGATCTCAATGAGCCAATTTTAGATAAAGATATTGCATTGATGTCGTCTTTTAATGGGACAAAACCAAACAACCAATGGCAAGCTGAAGTTATTGACGAAAATGGTGATTTAGTCACAAAAACAGGGCGAGAAGCAGTAATGGTTTATAATGCACATAACGCCAAAACTTTATTGCGCGGCATGTTTGGGGAATTAGAAGGCGCAAGAATTGCGAGTCAGTTAGAAGACATTGGATTAGAACATAAAGACGGGGGTATGAAAGGATTAGCGATAGCGAGGGCGGGCGGCGGATTTAAGTTTACTGATGATGACGACCAGATAGGTATGGCGGCTGGAAACGCGGGGAAGAGAGAGCCGCAGGCGCTTGTAAGAAGTGGTAGTCGTCAAGATTTGCTGGCGGAAATGAGAGACCAGAATGGCATGGCTGCTTTTCCTGTATTACATAAGACAGGTCAGGCATTGGTGCCAATTTATGGTTCAGCTTGGAGCATGCAGCCAAAACGTATTTTACCAGAATCTCGAGATACTTATTTAGGAAATTTGGATGCGTTTATGGCTTATATAAATTCTATGGGTCCTGAACAGGAGGCAGAAAAACGAGAAATTTTAGGTGGATTATCAGCGATGATCGGAACGGTAGAGGGATATAAAGATTTAAAAGATACGGCTGGAAATAAAATGAAAGGAGAGGCCTTGGTTAGACATTATATGGAAAGAGAGGTGATTAATAATAAAAGTTTACATAATATGCGCGCGGCGATATTTTATAATAGAATGCAAGATGACATTAAAAACGTAATTGGAGCTGGTATTAATCCAACCACAGGGAAGCCCTATACACCAAAAGAAAGAAAGAAGTTATATGAAGAGTATGGCGCAAAAATTAGACAAGGAAAAAATCCGTTTACCGAAGAAGATTCTGCTGATGCTGCAAAAGTTAGAGATATGTTAGTAAAAATGAGACAGGGGGCAATTGGTACGCCGGGGCCGCAACCAGAAATATCAACGGAACCAGCGGCAAGTAGCGGTACTCCGCCAGCCGAAGAAGAAGAGTCTGGAGATTAATTAAAAGCTGGATTTAGACGATTACATAATTTAAGAATAAAATGATTATAATTGAAGAACTAAAAAATTTACCGAAGGAAAATTTTAGCAATCCTGATTATTTTTTAAAAATTCAGGAGCTGGCTTTAGATTTTATTGCTAATTTTAATATTAGAGAGGCTTATAGCTTGGCAAAAATTTTAGAAAGCAAATTGTCTTTGCATCATGAAGCGGACGCATCTCTTAGCGATTACAGAGGATTAATAATTAAATTAAAATTTCTGGCATTGAATTGCTGCAATGAAAATGAAATTTTAGATTTATTTGAAAATAGTATTGCTGATGTTTTAGGAGACGATGATATTGATATTATAAATCGGCTGCGCGCGGTAATGGTTGAAGAGTTAATAACAGAAAGGGATAATTTAAAAAGAAAAATACGGGAGCGGATGCTTGGCAATAAACAGGAAATAACAAAAAGTAAATTAGCGGCTGACGGTAAGGAGAAGAGTGGCACGGTTGCTCATTGGTTAGCTGATTATGTAAGAGCCGTTGGCGCGGGCGAAGTTGATAATATTAAAGTTGCAAATTATTTGACGAGAAATAAAAATGTTTTCGGTTTAGCGCCAGATGAAAAGGAAAAAATTT
>CAYHSR010000091.1:0-3271 GCA_964359335.1 uncultured Gammaproteobacteria bacterium
GCAAACTCAAAAAAATAAATTGGATTATTTATCATATCCCGAGGCAGTGGCTAAATATTTTGTCAAAGAAAATTCCATTGTCTGCGCCGGTACTTATGGCAAAACCACAACCGCGGCCTTATTGTCGTGGATTCTGACTGAGACTGGTTATAATCCGAACTATATGTTTGGCGGGTTGGCAATTGATTACAAATTCGCTTCGGCTTATATTTCTAAAAGTGAATATTCTGTGCTGGAAGGTGATGAATACAAATCCGCTCGGTGGGACAACCGCCCAAAATTTTTTCACTACTCCCCCACTCATTTATTATTGACAGCCGTGAAATGGGATCATGCCGATATTTATCCAACGAAAGAATCATATTTTGACGCGTTTCGTAATTTAGCCGGCTCAATTCCCAAAAATGGATTAGCAGTTTTGAGTGAAAATATTCCAAGTGTAATTGTTAAATTATTAAATTGTCCTATTATTAAATATGGTCAATCAAAAATAAACGATTATTACTATTATGAAGTAAAACAATCAATAGACGGACAAAATTTTAAAATAAATCATAAATCTAAAATCTTCAATTTGCAATCTGAAACAATCGGCGATTACATGGCCGAAAATATTACGGCAGTTTTTGCGATGGCGTGTGAAATTGGAGTTGAGCCGAAAAAAATTATTGAGGCGATTAAGAGTTTTAATGGATTAAAAAGAAGATTAGAGAAACGCGGAGTCGTTAATGGCGCGGACGTATATGATGATATTGCTCATTCCCCTGCTAAAGCAGGCTACTCATTAAAAACATTGCGTAATATATACATAGACCGCGAAATCTTCGCCATTTTTGAACCAAATACCGGCAACAGAAAAAAACAGTCGGCTAATGGATATAAAAATGCTTTTAAAGATGCCACGGAAGTTATTATTCCACGACTAACGAAAATCAAAATTGACCGAAATGATTTAGATAAACCAATAGACGGAGAAGAATTGGCCAACATAATTTCTCAGACCCATGATACCGTCAAATATATTGACAATAATGAAAAATTAATAAATTATCTAAAAGAAAAAACACAACCGGGTGACGTGATTGTGTTTTTAGGAAGCCATGGATTCAGAGGGATAATAGAACAACTTGTAAGCAGATAAAGTAATGCTTATCGCCTATTTGCCTTCATCCGCCACCTCAGCGCTAACAATATCGCCAGTCACATTATTAATCATTAAAGTAATACCGCACACATTGCATTCCACCACTACTCCCTCTTTGACTTGAGGGTAGGCGGATAAATCAACGTCATTTTGACATTCAGGACAAACTAGATTCATATAGTTTTTATTAATAATTAACACTGGCATATTATAACATATTTATATTAAAAAACAATGCTAACTCCTCAAACTCTTGTTCCAAAATTAGCCAAGGCAATCGTAATAAACAATGACTTGTATCTCAAACGTGAAGACCTCCATCCTCTTGGCTCGCATAAAGGACGATCAATTCCGTTGATGATCACCAAATACGCCAAAAATGGCTGGCGGGATTTTGTCATATCTAGTTCTGGAAATGCGGCTTTGTCAGCCATTTATGCTGTTCAAGAATATAATAAAAATAACCAAAAAAAATTGATTAAACTAAAAATATTTGTAGGAGATGAAATCAATGTAAACAAAATAAATAAGATCCTGAAACAAGTTAAAAATGACAAAACAATTAATGTAAAACAAACAGCTAATCCTAAACAACAAGCGTTTCAGTTTGACAAAGACGGTAAAGCAAAAAATCTCCGACAATCAACTGATAATTTGGCATTAGTCGGTTATTTTGATTTAGCCAAAGAATTAGCGAAAATTAAAAATTTGTCAGCGATATTTATACCAACTTCCAGCGGAACTACGGCGCAAGGTTTGTATGAAGGATTTAGAAAGTTGAAGATGAAAGTGCAAATTCATGTGGTACAAACGGATACTTGCCACCCGTTTGTTAATGTCATTGCGAGGACGACCGAAGGGAGGACGTCGCAATCTCGTTCTCAATTTGTTAATGTCATTGCGAGCGAAGCGAAGCAATCTCGTTCACAATCGACTGATAAACGGGATTGCCACGTCGTCCCGATGCGAATCGGGACTCCTCGCAATGACATTTATGACGCCTCACATTCTTCCCCCTCGTTAGCTGGCGCAATTGTTGATCGAGTCGCGCATCGCAAAACGCAAATTGAAAAAATTTTAAAAACCAGCCACGGAGCTGGCTGGATAGCAACTAATGAAGACATTTTAAACGCCATTAAATTGGTTAAAAAAACGGAAAAAATTAATATTTCACCAAATAGCGCCCTGAGTGTTGTTGGGTTGAGGCAGGCGATTGAGCAAGGGTGGAAATTCGATGGAAGTGTTTGTTGTGTTATAACTGGACAATAATTTGCATTGTAATTACAGTCCCCTTATGGCGGATTCCAAGGAAAGATTAAATCATTTTGACATAAATACTATATCTTTTTTCCCATCATAATTAACATCCAAAGCAGCTAAACCGCTGGACGCGCCGCCAAGACCATTGGCCACGCTAAACTCGGCTAATTTGACGCCGTTGGAATTAAATGTTTTAACCGTGGTTTTATCATTATAAATCAAACCGACAATGATTTCATCAGCGCCGTCTCCGGTTATATCGCCTGAGGCCACCAAAACATCTTTGACATTAACGCCAACTGTAAAACGTTTTAACATCTTCGCGAAGCGAAAATCATATATCATCACTTCGGCTAAATTGCCATTTTTAAAAGCTAATATATTTTCTCCTCTTTCCCCTCCGTCCACATTGCCAATCGCCAAAGAGAAACCGGTTTTGTCGTTGACGCCAAAAGGATAATAACCGTTATTCATTAACAAACCATAATAATTAAACACCATAATACGTCCATGACCGCTACTGTCAAACATTATTTCTTTGTCCGGATCGCCAAAAACCGAGCCAACCGTTAAATTTATCCGCTGACCATCATTGCCTCCAAACGGATAGCGGTGAAAAAGTTCTCGTTGTAAATTATCATAAATTTTTATTCGAAATTGATCTTCAACTGTCACCAGTTCATTTTTATCCGGATGACCATCTAAATCGCCATAGTAAATTAAAGAACCACCGCCATAATTCTCATAAAACACAAAAAAACCCGCAAAAACGTAAGCTTGTTTAATTGAGATATTGATTAATAACCCAGACATAGGATAATGCGTTCTTTTAATAGGGCAGATGAGGATAGCATAAATGACGCCATA
>CAYHSR010000092.1:0-3264 GCA_964359335.1 uncultured Gammaproteobacteria bacterium
GTCCACTCCGCAAACATCAAAAAGTTATAAACTCATACTGATCGGCGCGGTAATATTTACGGCGTTTTTGATGTTTGGACATTTTTCATTTTTAATCTCTGGTATAGACCCGACAGGGGGATATTATTCAAGATTTACCAGAATAGAACTGCTTAGCCAATACTGGTTCCAGTGGGATTTTTGGTCCGAACTGATAGTTTTAGCAGGCGCGTTGTGGTTGCTTTTTAAAGGTAAGAGAACTGTGGCGGTCGTTAGACATAAATAGTCAATTATGCGCACGCTAAACCGAAAATCAGAAAAAAATAATCAAAAACCGTTTGATCCTTTTTTGTCGCGAGAAAAATTTAATGAGTTGGAAAAAAAGTTAAAAAAATTAAAAGATTTTAGCCGGCCTAAAGCAGTTGAAGAAGTCAAGCGACTGGCCGAATTGGGTGATTTTTCGGAAAATGTGGAATATCAATTAGCCAAAGGACGACTGCGCGGCATTAGTCAGAGCATTATTATTTTAGAAAATCAATTAAAACAGGCCGTGATCATCGCGTTGCCTAAACAATTTAAAACCGTTCAAATCGGTCACATCGTAACAATTGAAATTAATCATAAACAAAAAATTTACCAGATTCTCGGTTCATCCGAAACTGATCCAATCAAAGGCATTGTCTCGCGTAATTCACCAATCGGGTCGGCTTTGTTGGGGCGGCAGGTCGGTGATATAATAAAAATAAAACCAATGGATAAAGAAGTTGAATATAAAATTATTAAGATACAATAAATTGAGTTGTCAAAAAAGTAAAATATGAAGAAATTTTTAACAACCACTTTCATTATCGTTGTCGCTACAGTTTTATTGATAGTTATTATTTCCTTCATCATTCAGAAACGATCATTTTTTTCGTTAGTTGGCGGATTTAATTTTTCAAAAAATCTTTGGCAAACCGCGTCAACAGCCAGGCCATATAAATATGTAACCACAAAATCAGATGGTTGGTTTAAGACTGGACAGGAAGCAGATGTTGTTTTGTACGCGGATGATTTTAATAATTCGGGCGGAGCGGCCAATCTCAATCATCCTGGAAAAGTAGCGTCAGACGGCAAAAGATTGATTGTGGCTGATACATACAATAATAGAATTTTAATCTGGAATACGATACCAGCCAAAAATTATACGCCTGCTGATTTGGTTTTAGGCCAAACCAACATGATTACAAATATTCCGGGAACAGCGGCAGATAAATTAAGATGGCCTCAAGGCGTGTCAACAGACGGCAATCATTTGGTTGTGGCTGACGCGTATAATGACAGGATACTAATCTGGAATACGTTTCCAACGCGAAACGGACAGCCAGCTGATTTAGTTATTGGACAGCCAACATTTACTTCGGATGTTGAAATGATAGATAATATACCATCTCAGTCCATTAGAGAGAAAAAAGATATTTGGTGGCCATGGGACGTTTTAATCTATCAAAATAAACTTTTGGTAATTTCTCTTGACGGCTCTCTTTTAATTTGGAATCAGTTCCCAACTCAAAATTATCAATCAGCCGATATTATTTTAGGACAAAAAGATTTTTCCGAACGTTTCAAAGGTGATCTCAAAAAAGATAATTCCCGTCTTTATTTCAAAACTCCTCGCTCGGTCGCCTATGATGGAAAATATTTAGTGATTGGGGATTACAACGCGCGCACAATGTTTGTCTACAATGGATTACCAACAAAAAGCGGTCAAGAGGCGGATTTTATCTATCAACCATCCGGAATTTTAAAAACAGCAACAGGAGTCGCCTTGGCTAATGGAAAACTTTACGCCACAATGGATAGTTTTATATCTGTCTGGGAAAAACCGTTTTCAGAAGATAATAAGCCGCCTGATTTTACTTTTGGCAGTCAAAAAATTGGCGTTTACGGATTGGGTCTTAACAGCCCTTATGGAATCGCAACCGACGGCCAACATCTTTTTGTGGCTGATACAAACAGTAGCCGCGTGCTTATTTATAATAAACTACCGGGTCGGTCTAATACCGGGCCAGATGTTGTTTTGGGCCAAAAGGATTTTAATACCAACCGCTACGTAGCTAGAAATTCTCGCAACAACCCAAAACCATATACTGACGGAAATATGCTTGTTGTTAGCGATGATTATAATGGATTGACTCAAATTTATAAACACCTTCCTGACGAAAGTATGGCCGATGCCGATTTATCCGGAGTTCTAAAAGGAAATTATTTAGCTTGCGGTTATAAAGGCGAACTTTACTGCGCCAGTCCCAGCGGAGTATATAAATGGGACATTATTCCGGAGAAACCCAAAAAGGCCGATTATTGGTCGGCATTTTCGTTTCAACAAGTTGAGGGTTTAACGGTTGACGAGACAGCTATTTATGTCAGCGATAGCAAGGCAAACCGTATTTTGGTTTATAACAGAAATAATTTCACCAGTAAGCAAAGTCCGGACTTTATCTTAGGCCAAAATAATTTTAAAACAACTATTTCTGGCGATAAGCCGAATCAGTTAAATTATCCTGGGCAAGTAAGCAGTGACGGCAAACATCTGGCTGTCGCGGACACAAATAATAAAAGGATTCTTATTTGGGATCTGCCGATTAAAAAAAGTGGGCAAGAGCCCGCGATAATTTTCGACAGTAATGTTACTGACGGTTTTTCTCCTTATACGTTTAATTTGCCGAAGGGCGTTTTTATTTATAATGACAGGCTTTTTGTGGGAGATACTGGAAATAATCGGGTTTTAATTTGGAGCAAGCTGCCAAAAAACAGCAATGACAAACCCGATATTATTTTAGGACAAAAAGATTTTTATGGCAGAAAACCATCAAACGCGAAAGACGGTCTTTTTAGCCCTGTTTATCTCGCGTTTGACGGACATTTTCTATGGGTGGGAGAATTTAAGTGGTCCGACAGATTACTCCGTTTTTCCGTCCAATATTAATCAGTTAAGCAGTCAGTATGCCAGAACTCCCGGAAGTTGAGACTATCAGGAGTGGATTAGAGAAAGATGTTAAAGACAAAAAAATTGTTAATAATTGGTTTAGGAGATAAAAAAAACTTTTTAATGTCAGAAATGATTAGATTTATTTTTTTTAATGACCCTGTGTCTGGCAGAGATGGGGATGTGTTACGCAGAAATTTGACAAACTATTTGACAAAAATCACATTCTTTGATTAACTATATATTAGTTAATCAATACAATTATCTATATGCCTATATCCATAATCAAACCGATTGTTTTATCGCAATTTTTTAGA
>CAYHSR010000093.1:0-3158 GCA_964359335.1 uncultured Gammaproteobacteria bacterium
TTGGGTGAGAGCGGACGAAATAAACTAATTGATTTGGTCATTTCTCATCATCCAATCGGCCAATCATTAGCCGACTTGCATAGCGTGATGGATATGCAGATAGATATGTTTGTTAATGCTGGCGTGCCGGTGCATGTGGCCGAAAAAATGATGGAAAAAAGAATTCAAGAAGTAAGCCGAGGACTTCATCCGGTCAATCATTATCGTTTAATCGACGTAGCCAGATTATTGAAAATTAACTTAATCAATACTCATACTTTTACCGATAATTTGGTTAGACAATACCTTGATAATTATTTATACAAAAAGAATACTAAAACAGTTGGTGATTTATTGGATGTTTTATTGGAAATTCCAGAATATAAAGAAGCCAGAAAGCGCGGAGCCGGTCCTAATCTGTTTGCGGGCAATTTGAGTCATCAAGTCGGTAAGTTTATAATCGGCATGACTGGAGGAACTAATCCGCATGATGAAATATTTAAAGAATTATCGCGTTATGGGATTAGCACCACCATTGATATGCACATGAAAGACAAAGCGCGCGAACATGCCAGTGAAAGTAATATGAATGTTGTAATTGCCGGCCATATAGCTTCTGATTCGTTGGGAATGAACTTATATTTGGACGAATTAGAAAAAACAGGAATTGAGATTGTGCCGGTTGGTGGATTGATAAGAGTTAGCAGAATAAAGAGCAAATAAAGAAACAGTATGATCTCTATAATTTGCGGAAAAATTGTGAAAAAAACAGAAAACGGCATAGTTGTGATGACCGTTGGCGGTGTCGGCTATAAAATTTTCGTTAAACCGAATTCAGTGGATGATTTTGATTTATGTAAAGAGTATAAAATTTTAACGCACATGATCGTTCGCGAAGATATTATGGATTTGTATGGTTTTATCAATGAAGACGAACGTCAATTATTTTTACAATTTTTAAGCGTTTCGGGTATTGGTCCAAAATCGGCTTTACATTTATTGTCTTTGGGAACCGTGGAAGAAATTGGCGGCGCTATTTCGCGTGGTGATGTGGATTATTTGACTCAGGTGGCCGGAGTTGGCAAAAAGACCGCCGAGCGAATCGTGGTGGAATTGAGATCTAAAATAGCTAATCTAAAATTTAAAATCAGCGATGACGGAATGGACAGCGGAGCGCTTGGAGATGTGATGGAAGGTCTTGTGTCTTTGGGTTATTCGGCTCAGCAAGCGCGCGAGGTAATAAAAAAGTTAGATGGAAAAAATAAAAGCAGTGAAGAGTTGATGCGGGAAGCGTTAAGAAATATAAATTAATTTTTAATAAAAAACAGTGTTTTATGTCAGAAATAGAGCTACGACAATCAGACAGAGAACAGGTGCTTAATCTCTTTGATTGTAAAATAATAACTACCGTCGATGTATCCGGAAAATATCAAACTTTTGCGGACGAAGCGTGTAGTCGGGCGTTATCAGAAATGCATAGAAATTATCCCAATGGAGTTTACAAAGATCAATGTCGCGGTCAAGAATTTAGAGAACAGTCAAAAATTATAACTGATAAAATCGTTGGGGAGTTACTAAGAGATTTTGGTGATTCGGACAAAGCAAAAATAGTAGTAGCTCTGCCATGGCGAGCCGGATTGGCTTTTGTTTCGAGTTTTAGAGAAGCTGGCATAACAAAATTTTATCATTTTGACATACAAAGAGATGAAAAGACGGCCAAGCCAATTTTTGCAACTGAGAATGGTGATGTATCGGATGATAGTATAGTTATTATTGCCGATCCAATGTTGGCAACTGGTGGCTCGGCCATAACTGCCATCAACAAACTTCAATCCAAAGGCGTTTTAAAAAATAATATTATTATGATGTCCGTAGTTTCCGCGCCAGTCGGTGTGGCCAAGATATTAAGTTTTGGCGCGCGTGTAATTACAGCTTTTTTACATAAAAAACTTGATAACAAGGCCTATATTGTCCCGGGTTTAGGAGATTATGGCGATAAATATTTTGATGAGATGAGCGAGGAAGAATTAAAAAGATTTATCATAGAAATAGTCGGTCTTAGTTTGGAAGAAGAGACCGGCCAAAAATTATTAAGCAGATTCGTCAGGCACTTTGCGTAACAGAAAATTTTACATTTTACTCTCAATAACTTCTTTCAACTTCAAAACATTTAGTTTGGCAACGTCAGCGTCTGTTATTAACGGCACGTTATTTTTGATTGCTAATTCTCTTATTTTTTCGCCGTCAGTTTTTGATGTCCCGTTTCCTCCAATCGAATGGATATTAATTATTAGATCAAATCTGTTTTCTCGCAACAGTGTGTATATATTCGGCCTTTCGGCTTGGTTTGATATTTTATAAACTAAGCGATTCGTCAAATTATTTTTATCCATAAATTCACTTGTGTGTTCAGTAGCATACAATATACAACCCATATCTATTAGAGCTTTCATTTCAGGCAATAATTTCTCTTTATTATTCTCTCCGCCAATGCTCAATAGTATATTCTTTTTGGTTTGTTTAGCCATTTTCATTTGCAAAGTCCAAAGTTCAATAAAACCTGGAGACGCATTTTGATTAAATAAATCATTTTTCATAAAGGTGGCCAATTTTTCATCAAACAGCGCATTCGGAGTTTTTAAAGCCACTACATAACAATGCCCTTTCAATAATCTTAAAGTTACTGTGCCGCTAACTTTTTCATTTAAAGTATCTATAAAACCTGATAAATCGCGCATTAGTGGATCATACCACAAACCGGCATAACACATGTATGCCCATTCTTGATCAACGATTTCTTTAAATTTATTTTCATTACGAGTGCAGACATATTTTTCTAATTCTTTGTGAGCCATAATTATAGTATGCGCTCCCGGTTGTTCATATATTCCTCTCACTTTTAGTCCTACCACGCGATCTTCTATATGGTGGACAATGCCAATCCCGTGCTTAGCAGAAATTTTATTGATTTTAATAATCAATTCGCTTAATTTCATTTCTTGTTTATTGATAGCTGTTGGTATGCCTCTGCAAAATTCTATTTCTACTAATTCTTCTTCGTTGGGAGCATCTTTTGGATTGGCGCAAACTTGAAGAATTTTATCAAGTGGTGGAATTAGTTCCGGTGTTTCTATTTCTCCACCTTCGCTAGTTACCCCCCACATATTATCATCAGCAGA
>CAYHSR010000094.1:0-3126 GCA_964359335.1 uncultured Gammaproteobacteria bacterium
CCATGGAGGCGCCTTTAACGTAGAAGGGCTGGATTAAAAAATAGCGGACGGGAATAATGATGGCAAGCGAAATCACCACCACTTTAAAAATTTCCCAAATAAAAATAAAAAAATCCTTAAAAATAGAATTTTGTTTTGGTTGGTTTTGGTTAAACATTTTGGTTTTAATTATTTTTTATTTTCAATTATGCTTCCAATAAACCATTTTTTTTAAGCTGAATATTAAAGTCAAAATATTCCATTAAAATTTTCGGCTCAACAATTACCCGAAATGGTTCTTGTTCGTAAATAAGCTTACCGTCTTTAATAATATTATATTTCAGCTCCGGCATCTCAACCGTGTTTAAAATCACAATATCAACATTATCAGTTTTTAGAACTTTTGTCACTTTGCCAATCAATCCAAGCTGGGCGTCAAACATTTTCTTTTTATCTTTTTCGTGAAGATAAACCGCAAAATCATAATCGCTCATGGGCCCGTCTTGGCCGGTTGTTTTAGAGCCAAAAAAGTAGACCAGCTTTATTTTTGGGTTGGCTTCAAAGATTTTGGTTAATTGTTGGAGTGTTGATTTATTCACAAAATTATCGCTTGCCCCCGGCTCTAAGAGCCAAATACTCGGCTCTCAGAGCCATTCTCGCTTACTTGCTAATCAATAAATTTAAAACTTGCTATAAAATTATTATAAATTGCAGCTTCACTAACTGATGAAAAGATATAAATTTTATTATCCTTAATAAAAAAAGTAGCAGTATAAGGAATATGCGCCGGTACATTGTCGTAAGACAAAGCCTTCATTCCTGCAATTTGCCGATCAGCAGCCCGATATTCATCCAAGGGAAAAGAAAAACCTTGAATCCTGGCAAACGCCGCTTCAGCCGTTTCTGGAGAAATTACTGGGCATATATCAATATTTAAATCTTGTATTCTATAAGGTCCTCCGGGATAAGCATCGGTATAGCCCATTAAATAAAAAGTGAAACTTGTGCCATTACATTTATCGCTTTGAGTGGGCCGTGATTCTGCTTCCCACCCTAACGGATACTTAACTTCAAATCCAAATTCTTCATTTTTATATACACCGGGTTCAATAAATTTAAAAGTAGAAAGGATTTGGTTGGCTATCTTCAACTCCAGCAAATTTTTCATATCAAGATTTTCAAACTCATCTAAAGAAATATCACCGTAACTAAATTCTGCAAGTATTATAAAGCTATTAACTTCTGGCCACATAGAAGGATATGAGTATGGCGGCACCATATCAGTATAATATACTTCTTTAATCTTTCCTTCAAACACAAGATTAGTTGTTATAATATCAACATTGTCTATCTTTGAATTGTCGCCTTCCTTAAATTCTCCCGCACCAGTTCCGGTTCTACCCGAAAGTGATATATCACTTTCTTTATTTTTTATACCAAATAATAGAAAGTATCTTCCATCAGGAGAAGTAAAGGTGATATTTTTAACATATCCCCCAATAACATCATGCCAATAATAATTTTCTTGAATAACCCACTCTTTAGGATATTTTAATTCATAGCCATAATTATTGTTGTGATAAATAAGCCACCCCTTATCCTCGGAGGGATATGAAAATGAATCTATTGTAGTGGCAGGTTCAATAAATTTAAAAGTAGAGAGGATTTGGTCAAAAACAGATGTATACCCCAAATTTGAATTAAAATAATAAAGGTGATTATTTTTTATAATAAACCATTGTGGAGCTCCGCAACCCACTCCTTCACAAATCGTTTTGACCTTTAATCCGTCAACTCCGCCAATCTTAATATTCTCTTGACTAAAATCTATCGCTTCCCCATCGATACTATTCTCTTTCTGAATGGCTTGCAGTAAAGTAGCACTTGGAGAAATTGGACTCACTCTTATTTCAAGCGCATCAGCGTGTGGGCCGGGAACACTACCAGCCATTTCTTCATAAGGCTGAAAATAAACATTCACCGGGTCTGACACATAAGAATACCACTCTCCTGGATACCTCACCTCAAACCCGTATTCTTCATTCCGATACGTCTGCCAATCGCTAGTGTCAACGGGTTCTATAAATTTAAAGGTTTCTATGATTTGGTCTACAAATTTATCTGCTTCAGATGTTGTGGGGTCATTATCAAACTGAGCTATCTGAAATGTATACAGAAATCCATCCTTAATAAACTGGAGCCAATAAATTTTTCCTTTCACGCTTCCGATTACCATAATTCGTTTTCCAGCTTCATTCGCAATGGTGATATTTTCCTCGATAATATTAGCGTCAGGATCATTAGTATACTGATAATCAATCTTTTTTAAATCAGATTCTTTTGTATTCTCTATCCGAAGTTGCCAACCTCCTAATATAGGAGAGCATGTATTATTTTTAATTTCCTGCAAGGTACAAATTTGAAATAATGCGCCATTACTATAAGTTTGACTGTCGTCGACAACTTCCGTATTTTGGGGGTGCTTAAACTCAAACCCCCACTCCTCATTCCGATAGGTTTGCCAGTTGGCAGTGGAATTGTCGGCTTCGGTGGGCATTTGTTGGCTGACGGCATTGGATAACTTGCCTGCAAAAAAAGCACTGCCAAGCGTAAGACCGACTCCGAAACAAACCGCGACAATGGAGGTTACACTGATAATAATATAGACGTAATGAATGGGTGAAAAAATTTTAGCCCACCCTGGGTTTTGGACAAAATTAGATCTTAGCTGGTTTTCAGTTGTCTGTTGTTTTTGCATAATAATTATTTTTCTAAATCTTTTAAGATATTGGAAACGTTTTTCTTAAGCTCTGGAACAAATTCTGTTGCAATTCTCCAGACTAAGTTTAAATCAATTCCAAAATATTCATGAATAATAATATCGCGGGTTCCAGCGATCTTTTTCCAAGGTATTTGGGGATATTCTTCTTTTAAGCTTGGCGGCAAATTTTTAACAGCTTCTCCAACGACTTGCAATCTGCGAATAACCGCGTCTTGAAGTTGCAAGGATTTTAAAAATTTTTCCTTGGATACACCGTGAATAAATTTTTCGATGATCTCAACACTTTCAAAAATGTGGCTTAAAAATATTTTAGGATCTTTTTTCATAAATAACTTTTTGTTCGTTTAAGATAATATCCTTTAATA
>CAYHSR010000095.1:0-3126 GCA_964359335.1 uncultured Gammaproteobacteria bacterium
GATTGAGCCGACTAAAAAAAATATTACAAAAAAACACCGTGACGCCCAACGGATAAAATATATGTTCCTCATATTATTTATATTACTTTTTATTTATATTACTTTATTTTAAAAATTGAAGGATTAAATAAAAATCTGATCAAATATATAATTTTATTGATGGATAACTGATATGTAGTTAAGCAAGGAAAAAATGATTTGTCAAATTTATCGTCACAATATCACTTTCCAACTTCATCCAACAAAATATCAACCAATAATCTCCACTGATCCACTGCTAACTCCTGCGCTCTCGCTTTTTCATTTAATCCAACCTGTTTAAATGCGTCTGCGATTCGTTTCTTTTTATCTTTACCGAATAAAACCATGAAATTATGCAACAAAAATTTTCGCTTACTGGCAAACCCGGCTTTGACAACACGGAAATAACAATCGCTGTCATTGCGAGGAGTCGCAACGACGAAGCAATCTCGTTTGTCTTGTTTGACCGCGAATTGTGAACGAGATTGCTTCGTTCCTCGCAATGACAGACGAATTATCGCTGAATCCACTTTTGGTTCCGGCCAAAAATAATTCCGCGGTACGTTCATTATAATTTCCGGATCCGCATAATATTGAACGGCTACCGACAATAAAGACATACCTCCAGGCTTGGCGCAAATTCGCTCGGCCACTTCTTTTTGTACCATTAACACCAGCAGTTCCGGTTTATTCTCCGCTTCTAAAAATTGTCTGATCACCGCCGAGGTAATTTGGTAAGGAAGATTGGCCGCCACTTTGTATGGCTCTGTCGTCGCGAGGAGCGAACCAGATTCGCATCTGGAGAGCGACGCAGCGATCCCGTTGATAGATGATATTCGCAAAACATTCCCCCAAATTATATCTATTTTATCTCCATATCTCTCTATTTCTTTATCCCAATACGGCCGCAACTTTTTTTCAATCTCAAACGCGATTACCTTAGCAGCTCTATCAGCTAACGCGAAAGTCAAACCGCCAAATCCTGGACCAATTTCTATCACGGTATCACTCTTTTTAATTTCCGTTGCTTCTAACATTTTGGCAATCGGCGCGTCGTTGATTAAAAAATTCTGACCATATTTTCTAGATGGCGCTAAACCAAATTGGCCGCATAATTTTTTGAGATGATTGATGCTAAACAATTGTGTATCGCGCATTGTCTAAAAATTAATTTCAATTTCTCCTTGTCTTAATATTTTAATACCATTAATCACACTGACGATCGTAGTCGGTTTTCTTTTGTGGATGATGCCAAAATCCAATAAACAATCGGGAATATTTTTCTTATGATCATAAAGCTTTTTTATCTCGGCTGAATCATAAATATCGGACTGTCCGGATATATTGGCCGAAGTAGCTACTATCGGCCGGCCTAATTTTTCCGACAAAAATTTCGCGATTGGATTATTAGTTACTCGCGCCGCCAATGTATTATCGGATGATATTACTCCATCTGTCAAATTCATTACTGGACGGCCAACAATAGTTAACGACCCTGGCCAATATTTGATCGCTAATTTATCAATTATTTTATTCCATTGTAAATATAATTTTGCCATCTCAATACTAGACACAATAACAAGCAATGGTTTATTTTTTTCACGCTCTTTAATCTTAAATATCTTATCTACCGCCGCCTGATTGGTCGCGTCGCAACCCAAGCCATATGATGTCTCGGTTGGGAAAACTATTGTTTTGCCGGCTTGGAGATAATCTACCGCTTTACTCAATTTTTTTTTGTTTAGAATAATCATGTTTTAATCCACCGCAAATAAGCCTCGCATAACGGCAACAAATTCCCTTCCAACATTCCTTCCGGATCAGCGGATTCATAACCGGAACGTAAATCTTTAACGAGATGATAAGGATGTAAAACATAAGACCGAATTTGGCTTCCCCATTCGGCTGATTTGTATTCGCCGCGCAATTCTTGTTTGGCTTTCGCCATTCTATCCTCTTCCAAGCGATGCAATTTAGCTTTGAGAATCTTAAACGCTGTTTCTTTATTCTGTTGTTGAGAACGTTCATTTTGACAAGAAACAGTAATGCCGGTCGGAAGATGAACAACGCGCACAGCGGAATAAGTGGTGTTAACGCTCTGTCCACCATGACCGCCAGACATAAAAGTATCTATCCGTAAATCCTTGGGATCAAGATTAATTTTAATTTCTTCGTCCAACTCGGGCAAAACCTCAATGGAAGCAAAAGACGTATGACGCATTTTTTCAGCGTCAAAAGGTGAAATACGCACCAAACGATGAACACCGTGTTCAGATTTTAAATAACCATAAGCATAACGGCCTTTAACGGTAAACATAATGGATTTATAACCGGCTTCTTGTCCGCGCGATTCATCCACAATGGTTATTTTCCAACCTTGTTTTTCACAAAATCTAAAAATCATTCGCGCCAACATCTCCGCCCAATCCTGCGCTTCGGTTCCACCAGAGCCGGCATGAATAGCCATAATGGCGTTATTTTTATCATAAGGCTGATTAAGTAATAAATAAAATTCCATTTTGGCAAATTGTTTTATAATCTCTTTCGTCTGTTGAACAATTTCGGTGTTCAACGATTCATCGCCGCTCCGCGATAGTTCCAACAAATCGTCAACTTTTCTTTTCAGCTCTTCCCATGACTCAACCTCGTTAGTTATATCCTGATAATCCTGCGATATTTTAGTTGCCAGTTCTTGATTACTCCAAAATCCTACTACGCTCATCTCAGCCGATAACTGGTTGGCTTTCTTTTTTAATTCGTCAATCTTAAGCAAAGACATTGTGCTGTCTATCTTTTGTTTTAAATTTTTTAGTTGGTCAATCATATACCACCAATTCTATCTTATTTTTTGTCAATTGACAATAACAAAAATCACCCCGTTATTGACGAGGTGATTCTAAGCTGTTTAATCTTTTTTTAATCTGTCTAAATCAATGTTTAATACATTCCAAAAACATAAACTTATTTATACCCTAAAAATATACATTCTATTATTTGGGAGATGGTTTAAAATGCATACTTTGCCAAAACTGCAATATGGGTATAATGCGCTGGAGCCTTATATTGATGCAAGAACAATGGAAATACACCATACAAAGCATCATC
>CAYHSR010000096.1:0-3114 GCA_964359335.1 uncultured Gammaproteobacteria bacterium
GTAAATCAATTTTATTAATTACCAAAATTTTTGGTTTCGTTTCTTTTCTAATTAAAGATAAAACATATCTTTCTTCTTCCGCCAATGATTTGGCAGGATCAACTAAGTAGATTAATATATCAACATCTTGCATGGCCTCGCGCGTGCGTTTAAGCATAATGCCAGACATGACGCTTTTTTTCTGCTTAAAAATTCCCGGGGTATCCACAAAAACCGCTTGGCCGCGCGGATCATTCAAAACACCATGAATAATTTTGCGAGTAGTTTGTGGTTTTTCGGTGACAGCCGCCAATTTAGTTCCGACCAAGCTGTTGAGCAGAGTGGATTTGCCGACATTGGAACGGCCTATGATAGTAATAAGGCCACTTTTTTGTTTATTTGTTGTGTCATCCATATTTAGATGTTTACTTTACATTCTTAAATATTGTAGTATAATATACTGTAAAGTGATAAATAAAGCAAGCATAATCTGTCATTCACGCTTTCGCGGGAATGACAGAATTTTATGAAAGTGATCCTTCTGCAAAACGTCCATAAAGTTGGTAAAATTGATGATATTAAAGAAGTAAGCGACGGTTATGCTCGCAATTATTTATTTGTTAAAAATTTAGCTGTGTCGGCGTCCGGTTTAGCCATGGAACAAATGATCGCGAAACAGAATAAAAAGAAAAGAGATGAGGAAAAGGATTTAATAAGACAGCAAAAAATGGCTTCCAAATTAGATGGTTTGGATTTGGTCATTAGAGAAAAAGTCAGTTCCAGCGGTTCTTTATACGCGGCTATCGGCCAATCTCGGATCGTCATTGAATTACAGAAAATGGGCTTTATTTTGGATAAAAAACAAATTGTTTTATCAACGATTAAAACTGTCGGGGAATATAGCGTCAAAATTCAATTTGATCATGGTTTAGAAGCTGAGACGCGAATAATAGTCTTGGCAAAATAATTAAACTCGGCCTTAGTGTCGGGATTTTTTTTATTTATGCGTACAAAATATATTTTTGTCATCGGCGGTGTGTTGTCCGGAGTGGGAAAAGGCGTGACCACCGCTTCAATCGGGCGGATATTCAAAAATCATGGGTTCAATGCTTCGGCCATCAAGATTGATCCCTATATAAATATTGACGCCGGCACGATGAATCCCATTGAACACGGCGAGGTGTTTGTGACCGAAGATGGGGACGAGACCGATCAAGATTTGGGAAACTATGAAAGATTTTTAGATACTAATATCTATTCCATCAATTACATGACCACCGGACGGGTTTATCAGAGCGTAATTGAAAAAGAAAGAAGCATGTTTTACAAAGGGCGGTGTGTACAGGTAGTGCCTCATATTCCGATGGAAGTTATTGATCGGATAAAAATGGCTGCCAAAAAAGCCGAAGCTGATGTAATGATAATAGAAGTTGGCGGGACGGTTGGTGAATATGAGAATATTTTATTTTTGGAAGCGGCCCGGATGATGAAATTAGATATTCCTAATGATGTTTCCTTTGTGCTGGTAAGTTATTTGCCTGTTCCCAGTCATTTGGGCGAGATGAAAACTAAACCGACTCAACATGCCGTTCGCACTCTAAACAATGCTGGCATCCAACCGGATTTTGTGATCGCTCGCGGTCAATATGAATTGGATAAACCGCGCCGAGACAAATTAGCCTTTTTTTGTTGGATGAAAACTAAAGAACATGTTATATCCGCGCCTGATATGGAAAGTATTTATGATATTCCCGCTTGGTTGGAAAAACAAGGTATGTTTGCCATGATTTGTAAAGTTTTAAAATTAAAATCAAAGACCAAGCGTAGTAATGCCTGGGATAAATTTGTCGATAAAATGAAGCGTGTTAATAAGGAAATAAAAATTGCCGTGGTTGGCAAGTATTTCGGTACCGGCGATTATATTTTATCCGATTCTTACCATTCTGTGATTGAAGCGGTTAAGCATGCCTGTGTGGATAATGATGTTAAAGCCGCGATGACATGGATTGATTCGGAAAAATTTGAAACCAATCCGGAACAGGTTAAAGAACTTGGCGAGTATCAGGCCATTATTGTTCCTGGGGGGTTTGGCGCGCGCGGAGTTGAGGGTATGATTACAGCTATTCAATACGCGCGGGAGAATAAAATCCCTTTTTTGGGTTTATGTTATGGTATGCAGTTGGCCTCGGTTGAATTTGCCCGTAATGTTTTGGGATTAAATCAAGCGCATACCATTGAAGTTGATCCCAAATCGCCTGATCTGATTATCAATATCAATGAAATACAAAAAAAGAATATGATTGGCAATAAATATGGCGGAACTATGCGTCTGGGGGCTTATGATTGCGAATTGAAGATTGGTTCAAAAGCGCGAAAATTATATCAACAGAAAAATATTTCCGAACGTCATCGCCATCGTTACGAATTGAACAATGAGTATCGCGAGCAATTGGAAAAAGCCGGTATGGATATTGTCGGCGTAAATAATGAGTCAAATTTAGTGGAAATTATTGAATTAAAAAACCACCCTTATTTTGTTGGTAGTCAATTCCATCCGGAATTTAAATCTCGTCCGCTTCGGCCTCATCCATTGTTTGTTGGGTTGATTAAAGCGGCAATTGCTTTCTAATATCTTCAATTGTCAATTGTAATTCCCGATTACCATTCCACTCATTGACTCCAATTGTAAAAACCATATCAATCTTATCGTCGATTTTAAGATTATTTTTCCAATCAGCCGGATGGCGATTGATATCGCCTAAACCAAAACCAATAGTTTTTTTAATTGTGTGAGTGTTGTGTTTTACCATCAGACGTAAATGTTTGCCGTCTTGTCCAACCGGCAAAATATCGGCAATGACTAAACCGGCGGCTAAATATTTTGGTTCTTCATTTTGCTGTCCAAATGGTTCAAATTTTTGCAATAAATCGTAAAGTTTCCAATCCACTTCTTCCAAATTAATTTGCGCGTCAATTAGAATCTGCGGCGCTAATTCCAAATTACCGATTTTTTTAGCGACTAAATTTTCTAAATCAATTTGAAATTGTTCCAATTGTTTTAGATTTTTTAAAGATAAACCGCAGGCCTGCGGATGTCCGCCAAAATTTTTAAAATAATCTGGCATCGCTCGCAAT
>CAYHSR010000097.1:0-3105 GCA_964359335.1 uncultured Gammaproteobacteria bacterium
CGTAGTGGTGGATGAAGTATTATTTAAATCTTTATTATCAATTAATACATTTCCGCCACTCTTAGTATCCAATTTACAAACATCTTTCTTTGCCCAAAAATATCCGCCCAAAAAAGCTCCTACTAAACCAATCAAGACCCAAGTAATAATTAAAGCAATTGTTGATTTAGACATAGATTCCTCCGCGATTAATTATTTTTATTCAACTTTGATACTTAATTTGTTGGAGTTATTAAATCTGGCATATTCCAAAAAAATCCGCACATGATAATCATGGTTAACAAAATCATTGCTAAAAACCATATTTTTGCATTAAAATTTCGGTGGTTAACCGCGTCTGGATATCCATCAACCTTAATGTTAGCGCGTTTTTTTATTTCGTCAATGAGCGAATTAATTGAATGATTCCAAATAAATAGATTGACAAAATCCTGGCGATTACGTTTTGAATTATAATAAAATAAAGTCGGTTGAGTAAGATCAGAAAAAGCTATACTTTGAATGTTTTTGTATTCGATTATTTTTTTGTGTAAAAAACCTTTTAAAATCATTTTATCATCTTCAAAGATTGCTTTATTGCTTATGTTGTCAATCCAGAGTAACAAAAATATCGGCTGGATCAAAAAATTCATAATCACACTCAGCCCCATCCACTGGGAATCACCCTTACTAAGCCGCCACATGAAAACAGAAAAACCTACACCTAATACTAACATTAGGGTCGGATAAACCCAAAGTGCATCTGCCCAAAATTTCGGTTTGATAATTAGTCGATTGCTCATAATTAGATCGCCTCTTAGCTTATTATACTAAAAATAATGACTTAAATCCATCATTATTATCTTGATAATCAATTGCAAAACGATTGAGTATGAGTTAAAATTGAGTTAAACCTAGGAGGAAATATGATCGGACAATCAGATGAAAAAAATCCAAAACCAACTTTATTAAAAAAATTATGGTGGCTAACGGCAATTTTTGTAGTTATTATTGGGGTTGGAGTTTGGAAATTTTGGCCACAAACATCAACTTCAACAAAATCAGATGATACTTTGAAAACACAAACTCAAAGTTCATCTGAATCAGAAGCTATCAGTACAGAAGGTGTATCATTTAACGAATCTAGCCTTTTTGGAACTATGCTAGCTTTTAATGCTAACGATGCTTTAAAGAATAACATGAAAGTTTTGCAAGATTCAGGTTGGTCTGCACTTCGTGATAATAAATCAGCCTATACTCAATATCAAAATTCCTTAAAACAAACTTATCTAGAGCACAGCGGGTTAGTTAAAGAAACTGGATTTTCACCGGACAGGGAGGTTGCTACAATATTTACCTGGAATGTTATCGAGCCTAAAAAAGGCACCTTTGATTGGACTCTAACCGATTTGGCAGCAAAATATGCTACCAAAGCTAATGCAAAATTATCTGCCGTGATCCAACCATTTGCCAGTTGGGATCAATCGGGTACTAGTACTGCGAAAAATTGCCAAGCCATTGATTTTGCTTGGTATGATAACAAGCCAGGCGCTCCTAAGGACATAGATGAATACAAAAGCTTTTTAACCAAAACCGTAGAAAGGTATAAAGATAATGTGGCGGTTTGGGAAATCGGCAATGAATACGATAGCGGCTGCGGAGGTTACCAAGACAATCCTCAGGGTTATTATGATTTGGTTAAAGTCACGTCAGAGACTATCAAGAAAGCTGATCCCAAAGCGATTGTCACAAACGGTGGCGCATTAGAAGCAACTGGTCAAGATGCCATTTCTATTAAAAGTTTCTGGACCACTTTCTTTTCTTTACGTGGCAATACCTATATAGATTATTTTAATCTTCATTATAATGTAGAACGCACTCCCTCGGCAAAACTTGATATTGCCAACTTTCAAACTGATTTGGATTACTTTAATAATTTAATGCAAGCAAATGGTGGTAAAAAACCAATTTATATTACAGAATTTGGAATCTATTCAGGCAATCCAGCTGATCAACCTATAGGTAATCCTCAACCTGCTAGTAATCAAAAGGCTTTAACAGAATTAAGCCAAGATCGTCAAGCTGCCGAATATCTAAAATATTCGGTTCTAGCTTTTGCCAATGGAACAAATAAAATCTTTATTGACTTAGTTGGCCCTGATAAAATTATTATTGGATCATCAGCGATGTTTGACGAGGTTGGTAAAGCACGAACGTTTCTGACAACTCTTAAATTAATTAACCAAAAACTGGCTGGTTTTACTAAAGCTGAAAAAATTACTGATGGCCAATATAAATTTACTGTTAATTCTAAACCTGTATATGTTCTTTGGTCGGGTAAAATCCCATCAGAAATTTCCGATAGTTCTGAAGTTACCAATTATAAAAGCGAACTAACTAATAAAAAACCAAGTGAAACTACACTGGATAATAACCAACCAATTATTATTGAGTAAAAACCATCAAAGTTACCCTTGTAGATGGGTTTTATTACAAATGGTAGATACCCCGGTGTTCATCGGGGATGAAGCCATATAAGCAAAGCTTGTTATGCTCTGAATTTCCTATAATAATCTTGTAATAATCTTAATCAATGCGTAACAAAATACCCAAGCAACTTGTCATTGATCCCGAGCATAACCGAAAAGCTGCGAGGTAGTTTATCATACTACAATATTTTATCACCATTCACAATTTTGGCATCATTAAACTTTTTTTATGATTATTGTCCAAAAGAAGAAAGGGTTTCTTTGAGTTCAGCAATGGCTTGTTTGAGTTCGCCAACATTAACTGATTCCATATCGCTAGATATTTCAGCAGCAGAAACAACTCCACCGGTATCCGTTGGCGATTCGGTGGTGGTGGTAGTTGTAGATACATCTGAGGATGTAATTAAATCAGTTGATTTATTGGTCATTGATTGATAAAGATAATAACCACCAATTCCTAAAACGAGTACTGCTAAAACAATTATTATGATAAAAAGTAACTTATTTTTCTTAGGTTTTGGTTGAGTTGCGTTATTGATTTCCATATTATTCGGTTCCATTATTACCTCCTTCATCTTTTATTTTATCAATGATTGTTTCTATTTCAGTAAAAGCTTTAACTAAATTATCCGCGCCA
>CAYHSR010000098.1:0-3050 GCA_964359335.1 uncultured Gammaproteobacteria bacterium
AAGATGAAGATTATATTCAGCATGAAGAAAAATTGATCTCAAATAAATTAACTGCCTTGCAAATCAAAACTAATCTTGTTAATAATATTATAATTGATCACCCAAACACGATTGTTACTCCGCATAATGCGTTCAACTCCACCGAGGCCTTACAGAGAATTATTGATGTGACGGTTGATAATATAAAATCGTTTGTTAAAGGCGAGATAAAGAATGATGTTACCGCTCCGAAAAAACAAATAACCGCAATTGACAAAACTCCAAAAATGTGATATAAATAATCCACTGTTTATTGTGGATGATCGCTCCGACTTAATGTCGGTGAGGAAAGTCCGAACATCTCCATTTTTTAAATGGAAAAATGATAGTGGATAACACCCACCGTTCCAATGGCGACATTGGAAAAGGGAAAGTCCCGCAGCAGCGGGATCCCGTATCTATTTTATTATAGATCGGGGCGGCACAGAGACAATACTATCCGCCATTAAGGTGGAAAAAGGTGAAAAGAGTATGGATGTTTTGGCTCTATAGACCAAAGCTACTATACAGCGCTTGCAGAGATGCGATGCGGCGCCAAGCCCTGTCTGATGCAAGAGCAGCGTTTCTCTCTAAACAGAGATTCGTAAAGTTCGCTCGCTTTGTCCGCCATAGCCCCTCGCGGGGCGACAACGGACGTGATCGTATTGGCAACAATGCGACCAGATAAATGATCATCATCCAGACTGTGTCTGGAAACAAAATTCGGCTTATAATAATAAACGGTAAAACCAACGTCTTAAACGTTGGTTTTTATTTCTCCAACCAAAAAAACAATTGACCAAAATCTGTTTTTATTGTAAACTATTTAAAAAGCTCAGCAAACTTAAAAGGTCTTGAGCGCTTAACACAATAATCCAAATCCTAACAAGAATGCCATACCTCAAAATCCTTCAAATTTATGAAAAAACTTGAACTATCGTTCGCCTTTATCCAGCTACCTTTAGATTATTTTCTCTTAGTACTTGCCGGAGTTACCTCTTATCAACTTCGTTTTACCGATTTGATGACCAGCATCCGACCTGTTATTTTTGCTTTAACTTGGGAAAAATATTTACCTCTGCTTCTATTAACCGCCATAGGCTGGGTGGTAATTTTTGCTTTTGCTGGACTATATCACACCAACCCAAACCGCAAATTAGCCAAGGACTTGCGGCGATTGGTCTTTGCTTCCACCACCGGTTTTGGCGCCATTACAATCTATGTTTTTTTCACTCTGCAAAAATTTGATTCCCGATTTCTCGTTTTAGTCGGCTGGGGATTAGCTATTATCTACGTCGGTGGCGGCCGGATATTAATGCGCGGACTGAAAAGTTTACTTTACCGCCAAGGAATCGGCTTGCGCAAAACAGTCATCATCGGCACGGAAAAAATCGCTCAAGAAATTGTCAGTTTTATCAGCCACAATCGCCGACTCGGTTATCAAATTACCAAGGTATTTGATCACTTCAACGGAAAAGTGGCTGACATTTTATTGTTAGACAGAGATAATAAACCGGATGAAATAATTTTTACCGATCCACGGGCGGATGAGAAAAGCACAATCGCGGCGATTAATTTTGCTAATGAAAATCATATCACTTTTAAATATTCAGCTGATTTGTTTGAGACTGTTTCCGCCAACATGACTATCAGCGCGCTGGCAGGCATACCGATTATTGAACTGCACCGCACTCGCCTGTTCGGCTGGGGAAAAATTTTAAAACGTTTATTTGATATCGGCGGCTCGATAATTTGCTTAGCCATTTTATCACCACTCTATTTAATCACAGCCTTAATAATCTCATTAGAAAGTGGACGGCCAATAATTTATAAAAATGAACGGGTAGGAGAAAATGGCCGAGAATTTATTACTTATAAATTCCGCTCCATGTACCAAAAATACTGCACCGGCCAACAATTCGGCCCAGCCGGAGAAAAAGCGCTTAAACAAGAACAAGAATTGATAAAAAAACAGAGTAGCAAAGAAGGGCCGGTTTATAAAATAAAAGATGATCCGCGCGTCACTCAATTTGGATATTTTATACGTCGATTTAGTTGGGATGAACTGCCGCAATTTTTCAATGTCTTGATGGGAAATATGAGCTTAGTCGGCCCTCGGCCGCATCAACCGCGCGAAGTTGAACGATATCAACGCGAACACAAAATAGTGCTGGCTATTAAACCCGGCCTAACCGGCATCTCGCAAATTTCCGGCCGAAGTAATTTATCCTGGGAAGAAGAAATCAAATTAGACACTTTCTATATTGAAAAATGGAGTTTATTGACCGACTTAATTATTTTAATTAAAACACCCTTTGTGGTTTTATTTAAAAAAGGCGCGTGGTAACAAGTTTGTATGCGTATCGCATTAGTCCACGATTATCTATCTCAAGATGGAGGCGCCGAACGGGTCTTGCGCGCGATTCATGAAATTTGGCCAAAGGCGCCTATTTTTGTGTTGATTCATGACCAAAAAAAAATTGATTATTTTAAAAATCACACTGTCAACCAATCGTTTATTCGCTGGCTACCTTTTGGCAAAAGCAAGTTTCCATGGTATTTGGGACTTATGCCATTGGCCACTGAAAAACACGACCTGGAAAAATTTGATGTGGTTATCTCATCTTCCAGTTCTTTTGCTAAAGGAATAATTACCAGCCCCAATACTCTGCATATTTCTTATTGTCATACTCCGCCCAGATTCTTGTGGTCTGATACGCACGAATATACCGATCAAATTAAACACCGCCTAATCTCCAAAATATTTTTACCGCAACTGATGCATAAATTAAGAATGTGGGATAAAATGACGGTTGATCGAGTTGACCACTGGTTAGCCAACTCCCAAACCGTCCGCCAACGAATCCATAAATATTATCGCCAAGATAGTCTGGTAATCTATCCGCCGGTTGATGTTGATAATTACACCATCGCGCCTGAAGTACAAAATTATTTTGTGGCTGGCGGCCGGATAATGCAATACAAAAGATTGGACATTGTTATTCAGACATTCAATCGTTTGCGCTGGCCGC
>CAYHSR010000099.1:0-2455 GCA_964359335.1 uncultured Gammaproteobacteria bacterium
ATCGAAAATTGGGAAGAAGTTCTCCGGGAGGTAACGGCGCTACACTCAAACGAAAAGAAACAATTGGTGCAGCAGTCTCCTGATGTATTATCGGAGCATGATTTACATAAAAGAATCGTATTGAGAGAGCGCATCGCCTATGCAAGAAATGAAATAGATGAAATCATGTCAAAATACCCGGTCTCAATATTCGGTCACGTTCATGCCGATCATCGTATCACCTGGTTGGGTCTTCCTTTAGAACGTTATGGTTCTGATCTCCAATTATCCGCTGCAGTATCCAATTTCAGCTTAGCTCAGTGGATAGACCAAAACCAGCATACGCTGGACGTATATGACGTAGGTGTGTCAAACCTTCCAAGCACTGTTATTTCAGGTCTTCCCGAAGGGTACTATAGCACAGAGACTCTTATGAGAGATTTAGCGAAAAAAATACCGGATTTTGACATGCCCAGTGTCCACACAAATAGCGGTTTTCTCCACGTAAACGGTAAAAAAATGTACCTAAAATTATCACTATTGCCGGATTATTCGGGACTGGAGATGTCTCTTGATGGTTTGCCAAGCGATTTTACTGCAACGGAAATTCTGGAATTGGTTAAAAGTCATCACATTATTTTAAAAGATAGAGTTGATGCACAATTAGCCGCTCAACTAGGAAGAACGGTTGACGCGTTGGATTTACCCAAAAGTGTCAACTGGAAATTTGACCAGTTTGAGGTATTCCCTTTTGAATTTGATGAAAAATTCGTTATGGAGCATAGTCGAAAACCGGAAACGGTCACGGTTGCTGAAGCAGGGGCGGAAACTGAAACCGTGAGAGATCAAATTATACGGGATGTTCTTATGTCTTTTCCAACAATTTCTCAATTGGATTGGGATGACGGGAGAGGTCATCGGGAAGATCCAGAATGGTTATTTTCCCGCTATCTTGATGGAGGAGCTTATGATTTTAGAACTACCGGCACAGGCGGTTTTGGCAGCTTAAAGCGCTACGTTGCCTATATTGAAGTTGAACAGGAAGATGGACATAGACAGCGGATCGATGTGGCCCAAATTGTTCCCTCTTCAAGAGCTAAATTTTATATC
Organism: uncultured Gammaproteobacteria bacterium; assembly: GCA_964359335.1. Classification (GTDB taxonomy): domain Bacteria; phylum Patescibacteriota; class Patescibacteriia; order Magasanikbacterales; family GWA2-37-8; genus CAYHSR01. The sequence goes on from CAYHSR010000099.1 coordinate 1,090, forward strand.
TTCGCTACGAATGCAAGACATGAAGAGCAGGGAGGGGGAATATTAAATCTTCCCGAACCATACATTCAGGGATCGTTAAAGTGGGATATCCAAAATTTTGAGCAGGATTAACCCTCCGTGTTACATAGCTTCGAACCTCATCTTGACAGCCAGTAAGAATTGGAAAGAGGTCGGGAGGTAGCGCTCCGATTCAATCGGAGCGCGTCAAACCCGCCTTTTTTAAAACTTGCGGACAGCCGCCGATCAGTTAAAAAGAAGTTCGAGCCGACAGTTTTTGCTCCGATGGCTAAATCGGAGCAACTATTATTTGCGCGCGCGATTTTTGCGCACATTTGTGCGCTACTTATGAATTCCTTCACTCCTTCGATCCAAAATGGATTTTCTTCCTTAAAATTGTCTATTTTGATCCACACATCATCTCTTTTGCCGTCGAAGCTGCTAAGAAAAGAAATATTACAGTTAAAGTATTTCAAATTAAATGTCCACTACATATTTTACAAGCAAGAGATAAAAACAGACCAGGGGTTAAGGAGGGCTGCCGTAAACCACTAGGAGATGAGACTATTGAAAAACTATATAACCAGCTTGAAAATACTTTTTATCCCGAAGCTATCGCCTTAGATACAGAAAAAAATTCGACAGAGGAATGCGTTAGAATAATTAAGGAGAATGTGGGTTTAAAACAATAATAAGGATAATTATGGGTATTAATTGGAAAAAATCATTCAGTAAGAATTTTATTTACTACTACCTACCTGAATCAATGGCAGAAAAGAATTTGTCAGAAATTAAAAATTCAGAAGAAAACCTTTTAATAAAACTTGAAAATTTCTTGGAGATTAAAAATCCAAAGAAAATAAATCTGTATCTCTATCCATCTTTACCTCTTAAAAAAAATGACTTGGGCGGCATAAGTCCCGGATTTTCCCGCTTTGAAGGAAGAAAAATTGCATATGTATATAACAAAAAATTTACTAAAGTAGCGACAGCGCATGAAGAAACGCATTTATTGTGCTTTGAGTGGGACAAACCGTCATCTTTCATAGAAAACCAGTATATTATCTCAACTGCATCTTTTTATGAAGGCTTAGCAATGTATACACAGTCTAAATTTTTTAATAAATATTTCAATAGATATTCCTTAACCGCTAAGCCTCCTAAAGGAATGACTTTAAATCAAGCAATTAAGGATGATATTATTAATGATCGTGCTCCAAAAATAAAGGATATTCTTATAATTGTAGCGCCTGAATTTTCCGGTCATTTTGTTCGTCTTTTGGGCGATGGTTCGCAATTTGGGGTTAATTTAAGTTATGCAATACAACCAGAACCCAAAGGATTGCCAGAAGCGTTTAAAATAGGCGAG
>CAYHSR010000099.1:2465-3013 GCA_964359335.1 uncultured Gammaproteobacteria bacterium
TCGTGCTCCAAAAATAAAGGATATTCTTATGTATAAAGGTTACTGTCAAAAGTTGAAGAATGGAGCACAACTGGGGTCTATCAGCGAGTTTTTAATTGAAATTTATTCTCTAGATAAATTTAGAGAACTGTTTATAAAATTAGCCGAAAGCAAAACACAAGCAGAAAACGAGTCATTTTTAAAGACTGTATACGGTAAAAATATAGATACTCTGGATTCAGAGTGGAGATCTTACGTAGTTAATAAAACTGATTAAATCATATCTCGCCCGAAGGGCGAGAAAATCGCGCGCGCAAAAAATAGCGGAGGTGCGGCGGGTGGGCCCTTCGACAAGTTTACAGTGAGTGGATCGAACTGCTCAGGATAAAGGCGCCGCGCCGGCCTGTCCGCCGAAGCTGAAAGCGAAGGCGGAAGCAAGCGATCCCGATTTAATCGGGAGAGCTAATCAAATGAAGTTCGACATTTTTCGTAAACGGCCAGCCAAAACAACTATGTATCGTTTGAAATTATCTGTGTTATTCATATACTTTTAATCTCGCTCCACTTCA
>CAYHSR010000100.1:0-2999 GCA_964359335.1 uncultured Gammaproteobacteria bacterium
TGCCACTTACAGCTCCCCTAATAACAGTAATGGCACTTATCGCTACTATAATGCCTTAGATGGAAAATTTTATAAAATCAATACTGATGGCACTATTACCGCGCTGAATGACGAAATCTTTTATAATGTCAGTAATGTTACCTGGGCCAACACCAAAGATACGGCAGTGATTGAATATCCGTATAACACCAAAATAATTTATAATTTTGAAAAAAATACCAAAGTAACCGTCCCCAGCTATTGGCAGGATTTTTCCTTTTCACCGACTGGAGATGAAGTTGCCGCTAAATCCATTGGGCTGTCTTCGGAAAATCGTTATCTGATAACTACCAAAGATGATGGTACTGGAACAAAAATCATTGAACCAATGGGCGATTATGCCGATCAGGTTTTGGTCAATTGGTCGCCGAGCAAACAAGTGGTGGCTTTTTCCAAAACAGGCCAAGCGCAAGGAGCGGATCGCAAGGAAATTTTATTGGTTGGTTTAAATGAAGAAAATTTTAAATCACTGATTGTGGAAGGGGCTAATTTTGAAGCGCAATGGTCAACTACCGGACAAAAATTACTTTACAGCGTTAACAGCGCCCGCAGTGATTATAAGCCGGAATTATGGATCGTGGATGCTTATGGAAATTCTATCGGACAAAATAGAAATTTACTTGGGGTCTATACTTGGGCGGAAAAATGCGCGTTTGGCGATGACAAAACACTATTTTGCGCTGTCCCGCGAACCTTAGATACTGGCGCTGGCATGAATAAACTCGTTGCCAATAACACCTATGATGATTTATACAAAATTGATACCAACACCGGTCTGAAAACTCCAATCAGTCTGGGCAATGATAATTATACCGTAAATAATATCTCCTACGACACAAAAAATAAAAAACTAATATTTACGGACACGAATAAAATTGGTGTGTATCAGGTTAATCTATAAAATTTATTTATGAAAAAAATCTACATATTCCTTCTCCTCCTAATCGCGGTTTTCGTCGGCTTGTTTGTGAACGAAATTAAAAAAGCCAAAAATATTACAGTAAAAAGAGAGACTACTCCGATAATTTCTTCGCAACAATTTGATATTCCTATTTACAAAAATGATCAAATTTACGGCAACCCTGGCGCGATGTTAACGATTGTGGAATTTACCGATTTTAATTGCAAAAAATGTAGCGCGTCGCATAAAAAATTAGTTGAATTTATCGCTAAAAACCCCAATAAAGCCCGTTTGATTTGGAAGGGTCTGCCTCAGACAAAAATATTTGGTGGTGATACGCAAAAAATTCACCAAACCGCCTATTGCGCGGGACAACAAAAACAATTTTGGCCATTTGTTAATTTAGCTATATCCGACAATAAAATAACCACTGATGATATTGACAAGTTGGCCACTAAATTGAAATTAAATTCTAATAATTTGAACACCTGTTTGAAAACACAAAATCAAATTGATGCAATTACCGCCTCCTCCACTCTTTTTGCCAAACAAATGGGTTTTTACAAAGCGCCGACGGTTTTTATAAATAATTATTGGATAAATACCGATGAAGACATAGATATTACGGAGATGTTGAAAACTTTTATTAAGGAATAGATATGAAGCCTGATAATAGAATTAAAAAAAATAAATACAAAATACTAATAACAATACCTCTGTTATTTATTTTTGCCTTATTTTTAAACATTCAACCGGTAAAAAGTGAACCTGGAATTGGTGGCGGTAATCCTTGTAAAAATATATCTTGCGCAGACAATCAAATTAAATACCAGACTTCACTGGTATGCATATGCCTGAATCAAATAGGACTATCTTGCGGCAAAGATGAAGATTGCGGTATGGAAAATGGCACATATAAACAATGTAAAAACAGTAAATGTTATATTGATAATGAAGGACTAAAAACCTGGACAGAAAAATATGGAGATAATTGTACGAATATTATCAACAAAAAATGCTACATGGAAACAAAAGAATCCTGCAATAAAAATGAAGATTGCGGTAAGTTTGGAGGTAGCTTGGGTACAGTTGGCGTTGACTATTTATGCAAAAATAATAAATGTCTTCTATCCGGTGATGCTTTAACCAAATACAGTACACAAAAAGATGACTGGATTAAAATATACAACGAAATTAAACCGCCTACTTTACAAATTAGAATTCCCGGCCTGGATTTTGCCGGCATCTCGTCCACTTTGGACAGCGAGGGTTATATTCATATCCCATATTTAGGACAATACTTAACCGCTGTTTATAAATTCGCCATGGTGGCGGTGAGTATTGTAGCGGTGATAATGCTAATTATAATTGGCGCCGGAGTAATTGTGGCCGGTGGTGGTGATAAAAAAGTTGAGGGCTACAAAAAAATTGGCAAAGTATTTTTAGGTCTGGTCATCGCTTGGGGATCATACGCGATTTTGTATAATATTAATCCGGATTTGGTGGAGTTTAAGGCATTGAAGGTGAAGTATGTGGTACGCGAAGAAATAAATTTGAGTTATTTAAGTGATACAGATTATGCAACCATAACTGGCAGTAAAAAATTATCAAAAGCTGAATTAATAAGTAAATCAATAGAAGTTACAAAGAAAGTCGGATTGGATGATCCTTGTTATTTAATTGCCATGGTAGGAAAAGAATCCGGTGGTAATCCAGCAGTAATTGGACAAGACTCGGATTATCGCGGAGATAAACAAGTCCCGTCAAGAAAGCTATTTTTAATGAGCGGGTTAAAATATAGCGCAATAAAAGGCGAAAAAACTGCAGAAAATACATTTACGCCGCCATTTACTACTGAAGAAGAATATAATAAAAATTATTATAAATATAATAAGTTGGATATTAAAAACGATGACAAATTTGATCCAAATTCACCGCCTGACTACGGTTTGGATTGGCGTTTTTCTCATGGTTTTGGTTTAGGCCAATTAACAATTAGAGGTGACCAATTTTGTGGTGGACAACGAGGGTTAATGAGCGGGAGTGAATGTTTAACTAT
>CAYHSR010000101.1:0-2999 GCA_964359335.1 uncultured Gammaproteobacteria bacterium
AGGATTTAAAGAATAGGATTGATGAAACTTCAAAGTATGTTAAGCCGGCGGAAAAGACCATGGATTTCGCTTTTATGTTTATTCCTTCCGAAGCTATTTATTATGATTTGCTTGTTAATAAAGTCGGCGCCGTGCAGGTCAATACCCGCGACTTGATTGAATACGCTTTTAAGGACAAACATGTCATAATCGTTTCCCCGACTTCTTTTCTCGCTTATTTGCAAACCGTTTTACAAGGTCTCCGCGCTATGCAGATTGAGGAAAACGCCAAAGAAATAATGGTGAATGTTCAAAAGTTGGGAAAACACATTTTGAGTTATGAGGAATTTTTGCGCAAATTGGGCGTGAGCATGCAGACAACGGTCAATCATTACAACAACGCCTACAAGGAGTTTGAAAAAATAGATAAAGATGTCGTAAAAATAACCGGCGCGGAGAAAAAAGTGGAAGCCGCGATGATAGACAAGCCGAAGATGGAGGAGTAGTCTTCCTCTGTCATTCCCGCTTGCCCCGCCATGGCGGCGGCGAAGGCGGGAATCCATGATGACAAAATAATATGAATGGGGAAAATGAAAAAAATAATACAGCGCTAAAAGAGGCAATCGTTAGAACGGTTGCCTATTTCAATATTTTCAGCTTTCCTCTTACTTCGTTTGAAATTTGGAAATTTATGTATGGCGCTTCGGCGACTTTGGCGGAGGTGAGGAAAATTTTGGAGTCGGGAGAATTAAATTACGCCATGGAAGAAAAAAACGGTTTTTATTTTTTATACGGCCGAAGCGATATAATCAAGACGAGAATGGAAAGATACAATCACGCGGCGCGGAAGTTCAGGCGCGCTTCGCAAATGGCGATAATTTTCGCTTTTATCCCCTGGATTAAAATGATTGCCGTTGTCAACATCATCGGACCGCACAATTTAAGGGACGGCAGCGACATTGATTTGTTTATTGTTACGGAGAAAAAAAGAGTGTGGCTGGCCAGATTTTTTACCGCGACCGTTACTCAACTCTTGGGACTGCGGCCGAAAAAAGACGATATTCGCGACAAAATTTGCTTAAGTTTTTTCATAAGCGAGGAGGCGAAAAATTTAAAACACCTTACCCTAAACGGCAAGGAAGACATTTATTTTATTTATTGGCTGGCCGGCCTGGCGCCGATTTACGATCGTGGCAAGTGTTACGATGAACTTATAGAAGCGAATGGCTGGCTTAATAAATATCTGCCCAATTGGCAGCCAACAATTATTGTAAAACGGCGATGCGTGAAGCCGTTTTTACCGCGGTTCGCCAATGTGATATTTAATGCCGTCTTCGGACGCCTTGAACAATATCTAAAAAAACTACAAATTAAATTGATGCCTGAGAATATGAAAGTTATAGCCAATAAAGATACGCGCGTGGTGATTAACGACAGAATTATAAAATTGCATGTCAACGACCGCCGCGAAATGTACCGCGAAATGTTTGAAGAGGCGATATGAAACATTTACAAAAAATAATTGAATACGGATTATATTTGCTGGTTTTTTTGCTGCCCGTCCAGACGAGGTGGATTATTGGGGCCGGAGTAAATGAGTATGGGACGTATAGTTTGTATGGAACGGGCATTTTATTAATTTTATTGATAATTATATTTATAGTTTTTAAAATTACAAATCCAAAATTACAAATTACAAATAAAATCCAAAATCCAAAATCCAAAATCCAAAATCCTTGGTTTTTTATAGCCATTATAGAATTCGGGGCGTTTGTTTCCATTTTTTTCGCGCCGGATAAATTTTTGGCCGTTTACGGTTACGCGAAATTGCTTTTGGGCATCGGATTGTTTTGGTTAGTCACGAGCGCGAATTATGATAAATTAAAATTGATTTACAGCTTTTTGGCGGGCGTCGCGCTGCAGGCCGGTTTGGGGATTTGGCAATTCTTGACGCAATCAAGCTTCGCTTCCAAATGGCTGGGTATGGCGGCGCACAACGCGGCGGACTTGGGAACGTCAGTTGTGGAAACATTGAGCGGCGAAAGGTGGCTTAGGGCCTATGGCGGGTTGGATCATCCCAATATTCTGGGCGGGGTGATGGCCGTTTCAATCTTAATTTTAGTTTTTAACAGAATTTATGGCGGCCAATTTTCAATTTTCAATTTTCAATTTTCAAACAATTTTTTAATTTTCAAATTTTCAAATATTTTTACTTTTTACTTTTTACTTTTTACTTTTACCACCTCTCTTTTTTTCACATTCTCTCGCGGCGCCTGGGCGGGGGCGCTGGTTGGGTTGCTGGTGATGCTTGTTATGACGGCGTGGCAAGTAAAATTTAACCCCCCTACCCCCCTTTCAAAGGGGGGCTTCTGGGGGTTAGCCCCCTCTTTACAAGTGGGACTAAAAAGATTGTTAGCCATAATTTTTGCGGGAGCGATTTTGGTCGCAATTTTATTCAGCCAATACGGCGATTTGTTTTTGACGCGGTTGTCGCGCGATACGCGGCTGGAAGTAAAATCAAACGCGGAGCGCGCGGAATCTTACCGCGAGGGGTGGCGAGTAATAAAAAATAATTGGTTGACAGGAGTGGGAATTGGAAATTACACTTTGGTGTTGAGGAATTATGAATTAGGAATTATGAATTATGATGGCCACCCGAGCTGGTATTATCAGCCGCCGCATAATGTATTTTTGCTCATTTGGTCTGAAGCGGGGATTTTGGGATTATTGGGACTTGTGGGATTATTGGGATATTTAGGATTTTTGTCAATGGTCAATGGTCAATGGTCAATGGTTGGTCGGTTATCGGTTTTAGTCGCGTTAACCGCGATGATGACGGTCGATCATTGGTTTTGGAGTTTACATTTTGGCATCTTGTTTTTTTGGTTTATATTAGGTATAATAACGTCTGTTACTAACCAACAACCAACAACTGACGACTGACAACAAATTATTTATTATTGTAGGTTGTGGGTTGTAAGTCATAAGTTAATCTATGTATAAGCTTCACACATTAAAAA